>NZ_CAWUOL010000051.1:0-35689 GCF_963923915.1 Nodularia chucula CCY0103
TACCTACTTATTTCTTCTGTTGTTTTTTCACGACTTTTTCAGCAAGCCCTAATTACTACTGATGTGACTGGGGTCTGTGACCCTTTTATGTGGGGACTGAGGGGAAGGAACCCCAGGAGGAGACGGCTCCTCAGTAAAATAGGCTACTGCCTCTACGCACAACTTTCACGTCGCGCATCTCGGCTCAATACCTAATCCAGATTGAGTATAAACTTAGTGTTGTGGCAAAACTTGTTGAAGTTAAGTGGCTTGTTCATGGCTTAAAATTTCATCAAACTTCCCTTGAGCTTGTACTTTACCTGCTTTCATGACAATAATCTGGTCAGCGCGACGTAATACAGCAGGGCGATGAGAAACAACAAGACAGGTTGGTTGCCAATGATTTTGCTCTTGTTCTGTGCTATTGACAAATATCCGCGACCATAACGCCAATTCTGTCTCTACGTCCAAAGCGCTAGAAAGGTCATCAAATACTAATAATTCCGGTTGACGGATAAACATTCGCGCTGCTGCGACTCGTTGCATTTGTCCCCCGGAAAGCCGCACGCCTTTAGAACCAACTAATGTTTCTAGGCTTTCATTCATAGTCGATAAATCTTGTTCAAATACAGCCATATTTAACGCTGTAGCTATATCCGTTTCATTTTTAGACAAGCCCAACAAAATATTTTCGCGCAGGGTATAGCTAAATAATTGCGGTATTTGGGGAGTATAAGCACTGCGGGGTGGAACAAAGAAACTGGCGGTATTTTCTATAATATTTCCATTCCAGTAAATTTCCCCACTTTGTTTAGGTAATAATCCTAATAATAGCCGCAGTAATGTAGTTTTACCAGAACCAATTTGACCAGTAATTACAGTCAAACTACCGCGCTGAATTTCAAAGCTAATATCTGTAACTCCTTGGTTAGTACCAGGATAAATATAAGTGAGATGAGAAACTTTCAAAGATTGAAGATTATCTCTCTCATTCGTCAAAGGTTGTTTTATTGTGGGTAAATCTTTCTGGCGACCATTCAGGTCATTCAGATAAAGTTGATTTGGGGCTACCAATGTATCTACTGATGCACCAGATAGTAAACTAGCCATCCGCTCAAAAGATACTTCTGTATGCTTAGACAACGCTATGAAACCGCCCACAGAAGTAAAAAAGCTGGTTACAAATGAGAGGTTATATACAAATAAAGCAAAGTCACCGACTGTTAGCTGATTAACACTATTTTGCATTAATTGAGAAGCCAGAAGCAGAATTAGCCCTGTCCCCAGATTTACCATATTTTGAAAGGAAGAATTAAGAATAGCGTTAAACAAGTTATCCTTAATCATTGTCTGGCGACGTTGGTCATTTAAGGTGCGAAAATAATCCAAGACATTTTTTTCTGCGCCAGCGACTTTAATCGCTTGCACTGAACCAAATATTTCACCTAAAATTCCTGTAACTTCTTCGGTGGCTTTGCGGCTAGCTTTTCTATACTGTTTAATCCGCGTTTCCGCACGTTGAAGAATTGCTACCATTCCTACTAAGGGCAGGAATACAAACAGCGTCATCTGTACATTAATACTCAATAAAGCCACTAAACAAATAATTGCAAATATTCCTTGTCCTGATACTTCTGATATCCATGCTACGTTTTCTTCTATTTGTTCGGCATCATCACGGAAATAGCTAATTATTTCACCCTGTGACACAGTTGTTTCTGAATTTTGATTCACAGTTATTGGCTGTGATGTGGGATTTTTGAACAGGCGATCTAATAAGTTGTGTCGCAATAATGAGCGCATCAGAAAACGATGCTGGCTTTTGGTAACTCGCCCGGCAAATATAAATATTATATGTGCTAAGTTCAGGGCTATTAATAATGCAATTAAGGCTAGAGGTGATAGTCCTAATTGTGTCTCGTTTGTTAAACGGTTGAAAAATTCGCGGATGATTAAGCCGGGTAGGGCGGGCAAGCCCATGATTAATATCCAGGAGATGCTATCAATTATGTATAGTTTTGGTTTGTAGCGAATCAGTTGCCATATTAGTTCCCAATGTTTACGCTTTTTTGTTGATGTCATGATAATTTTTAAATTCGTAGTTCGTAATTCGTAACTCATAATATTTCCTATGGCTACGCCACGCAAGCTATCGGAAACGCTGCGCGTAAAGCCTATGGCATACTACGTAAAACGCTTTAGTAATACGTAATTCGTAATTTTAGGAAAGGTGTTAGGTTAATAAGTCAGTTAAGCCAGTTTCTAATAACTGGGCAAAACGTGATTCAGGATTTTTAAGTAATTCTTCGCGTTGCCCATATTCAATAACTCGACTTTGATCTAAAATTAATATTTGATTGGCTCTTTCTACTGTGGCTAAACGATGGGCAATAATAATCCCTGTACGTCCAGTTAATAATTTATCAACGGCTTTTTCAATCAGTTTCTCGGTCATGTGGTCGAGGCGTGAAGAAGCTTCATCTAATATGACTAAACCAGGGTCTTTGAGAAATACGCGGGTAAAGGCGAGTAACTGCGCTTGTCCGGCCGATAAGCCGCTACTATCTGGCCCTAAGTTTGTATCTAAGCCTTGGGGTAATGAATGTAACCATTGTGATAGTTCCAATATTTCTAAGGTTTCATAGATGCGTTCGTCGCTAATATCTGGGTTGAAAAAGGTGAGATTATTTCTGACTGTTGTTTGAAATAGTTGTACATCCTGAGTGACTAATCCCACTTTTTGAGGTAAGTCTGTTAAGTATGTCTGGTTAATTGGCACACCTCCCAAACGAATTGAGCCTGATTTTGGGTCATATAATCTCAGTAATAACCGCGCTAGGGAAGATTTACCGCTACCTGTCCGCCCTAATAAACCTAAGATATGTCCAGCAGGTAAATTAAAGGATATGTCTTGCAGTACTAAATCCCCATCTTCTGATTTCCGGTCGTTGTAGCTAAAGTCAACGTGATCAAAAGTTACGAAAAGTGCGCCTTGGGGAAGTCTTTTTTCGCCTCCTGCACTGAGTTGGGATTTGACTTGCAGCAAATCTTGAATGCGGTAAATACTGGCTTCTGCTTGTTGGAGGACTTCAAATTGGTTGCGAATTTGTTCTATCGGTTCGCTGAGTAAGTTGGTGTAGTAGTATAGTAAATATACTGAGCCGATGGTAATAATATTTTGATTCCAAAGGTAAGCACCGACGCTTAAGGCGATCGCAGTTCCTAATGTAAAGATACCGTTTGTTGTCCCCCAAAGAATAGTGCTGGCAAAACGGGCTTTGTGATAAATGGGTAACCAGCCTTGCAAAATTTTGTGGAAGCGTTGCATGACATAGCTTTTAGCACCATTGGCGCGCACGTCTTCCATGCCGGCGAGTTGTTCCCCGACGAAACCAAAGAAATCAGCGCTAATTTGGCGATAGGTTCTCCAATAGGGAACGGCTATGGAACGCAGACGTATTAAAGTTCCTAATGCTGTCAGGCTAAAAAAGGCGATCGCAATCCCAGCACGCCAATCTTCAGCAAATAGAACTACAATTACACCAGACATCAAGAGCAAATTACCCAAGATGTAAACGGTAAATTTGGAGAAGAATTGCGAAAGAGTGTGAACATCTCCGTCTACTCTCTCTAGTAATTCACCGGGTGTAGAGAATTTATGAAAGGATAAATCTAGTTGCAAACAATGCTCAACTAAGTCAGCACGTAAGGCATTAGTGGCTCTCCAGGCGACGTTTTCACCGTAATAGGTGGCAGCAATGGTGATTAGTTGGGTGACTAAGGCTACACCTATAAAGAGGAGGGCGGCTAGGAGTAAGTTTCGCCCTGAACCACCAGCGACGGCTGTGTCTATGAAATAACGCAGAATTTGGGGGTTGACTAATTGTAGTCCGATGCTGGCAAGGAGTGCGATCGCAAACTTAACAACCCTTCCTTTTTGTGGTTTAAGATAATCTACGAGTAAGTTCCAGTATTGCCGTAGTCCGATTTTTATCATGCCAATTTCACTAAATTACGGACTTGATACTGCTTTACTTCTTCTAAAGTTGGCTGTTCTCCTGAATTCCAGGCTGTCATGACTGAGCCTTTCACCTCCACCCTGGCTTGATATGCACTGCTAATCTTTCCATCGCCTGTGGTGAAATCAATGCGAACATCAGCCCATTCTTGGCTAATTTCATCACTGGCTAAAACTTGACCGGATTTGTGATATTCCAGCCATTTCCAACCTTCAAGCATCCAAATCTTTCGTTCGGCGATTTGTGCAAATTTGGGTAAACCAGTCCAGCCTCTATAGTATGCATACAATTCCCTCACTGAACCATTACGCTGGACTAATAAATCTAAAATCTCTGGCTTTAAATGACCCCAATATTGTCCTTGAGGTAAATCAACTAAGGTAGGTGCAAACTGATGTCCACCAAAATGACTACATCGCCAAAAACGCAAGTTACTGTTATTTGCAGTAGCGTATTCAGAACGCAATTTTTGATAAATCGGATAACCAAATCTGCTACAAGCTGCATCCACATTGCCGTGGGTACAAACCAATAATTCTCGAATATGGCTTGTTTGTTGGCGATATTGCTCAAATTTTGGTAATTCTTCGGAATTCTTAAGTAAAGCTAATGCCAAAGAACCCAGTAAAGCATGAGGTACGATAAACTCATATTTTTCAAATTGAGCAAAAAATTTAGCTGGTCGGCGATAGTAGAATACACGAGTATAACCTGGATTGGAGTATTCTTTGTCTGGTGCGATCGCTATTACTCGAATTTTTCTACTACTTTCCCACGCAAAGTTTAATGCGTCTAATACACCCTGTGGCATGGGGTCAAGTTCCATCCAAATATTATCTGGCCAGGGTTGTGCAGCTTCAATAATGAAGTATTGTTCTAATGTTAGAGCTGAACCAATAGGGTCTTCACCGTTAGCTTGGGAAATCTCGGAACAAAAACGACAATTTTTGTGAGTTTTGTTGGTTGACATATTGATGATTACTTCACTAAATATTTAAACAAGTCATCAAGAATTAGATTGGCGGCAATGTAGCTACCACCGTGCCAATAATTATCACCTACCTCATAAACTTTGCCTGACTGAACGGCATTTAATTGGAGCCATAAAAGATGGTTAAGAATGTAATTATAGTTATCTGCTTGTGGATGCTGTTGCAGAAAAATCACATCCCCATCTGCATATTCAATACTCTCAATCGTCATATCAATTCCCTCTTTTTGAATCGGAGAACGAGGTAAGCCCACATCCTAAATAACCATGCTGCGTATATGTTGTCCTTCTCCCCGCAGGCGAATTCTATCTGCGTAAATCCTGACGAGTGAAACCTCTGTGTTGTGGAGAGAATCATCTAATGCCTGTTGTAACTTTGTTACCCGTTGCTGATAATTATTGATAACAATATCAGCCTCAGATGATTTACCCAATGCTTCAGCGAAGGATTGAAAGCATTCCTGGCAACGAAAGATTTTATCGTCCGACCATTCAGATTTTTAGGCATTTAACCTTGATGTTTTGTTCCTTTTTAGAACATGGGTGTTACTGTTTCTCTACTAAATATTTAAACAAGTCATCAAGAACAAGATTAGCAGCAATGTAACCACTTCCACCCCAGTAACTATTTTCAACTTGATATACTTTTCCAGCCTGTACAGCGTTCAGTTGTTTCCATAGAGGATGATTCATAACTTGGTGATAAAGTTGTGCTTCGGGATCTCGTGCCATTAGAAAAATGATATCGCCATCAGCATCCCCAATACTTTCAAGGGAGATATCCATTCCCTCTTCCTGGGAAGGTGGACGAGGCAAACCGATGTCTTCGAGAATAGTGCTACTCAGGCTAACAATCTTGGTTTTCCCAAATAGGCGGATTCTATCAAGACGAATGTCAATAATTGAGATTAAAGTATTTGGGAGGCGATCGCCCATTTGCTGCTGTAATTCTGCAATCCGTTGATTGTAAGCATCGACAATTTCTTCAGCTTCAGATGTTTTCCCAAAAACTTCAGCAAACAATTGGAAGCATTCTTTCCAGCGAATACTCTTACCATCCCACCACTTTCCCAGCACGGTAGGAGCGATTTGTGATAGGCGATCATACAATTCCTGCTGTTCTCCATAATCATCTGTAGCTAAGATTAAATCTGGTTTGATGGTGAGAATTTTCTCTAAACTTAGTTGTCGTGAATGCAAACCAACGCTGGCAGAACTTTCAAACCGTTTTCTCAAGTAATCGCTTTGTTGTGCGTAATTAGTTGTACCTATGGGCTTTAAGCCCAGTATTACAGCAGCCTCCAGAGTCGATTCACTCGCAGCAATAATTCGCTGTGGGTTATTAGGAACACAGGTTTCACCCATAAGATGTTTTACTATTCTGCACTGTGAAGGCAATAACTCAGCAGAGTTAGTTATCTTTTGTGAGACATTATTAGCACAAGCAGAAAACAACACAATTGCCATAAGTGTTAACCCAAAGAACCGAAGCCCACGACGAATTTTATACATTTTAAAAAGTTGATTTAGTTCTACTCGAAGTATGGGACAATCTAAAACTCCACTGACACCGTTCCTCTGACTGTGAACGGCGCACCAGGATCAATGCGATTCCGGCGCTGGGTAGCTTCGATATAATCTACATTGAAAAGGTTGTTAACATTAATGCCAACTCTCCAGTTATCTCGCCGATAAAACACGCTGGCATCAGTACGCACATAACTAGGTACTTGAAAAGAGTTATTAAAATCGCCTTGGCGTTCACCCATATAAAACAAACCCAAGCCAAATCCTAAGCCTTGGAAATCACCTGTTTGAATCTCATAAGTTGACCACAAACTGGCTGAGTTAAACGGCACACCATTAAGCAAATTACCAGGCTGTAGATTGTCATCTTTGGTAACTCTGGCATCAATGTAAGCATAGGAAGCAATCATATTCCATCCTGGAATAATTTGTCCTGTGACATCCAACTCAATGCCCCGGCTTCTTTGCTCTCCAAGAGGAATGGAGAAATTTGGATTATCGGGATCGGTGACCCCAAGATTACTTTTGGTGATTTCATAAGCAGCTAGGTTTGTGGTCAGTCTACCATTGAGAAACTCACCTCTAATACCCACTTCATACTGCGTACCGCGCACTGGTTCAAGCAGTGAACCATCTACACGAGTTCCAAAGTTAGGTTCAAATGATCTACTAAAACTGGTATATAGAGAAATTGGCTCAATAGGTTGATAAACAATGCCAACTCGCGGACTAAAAGCTTGGTCTTTTTGTTTATCAGAAGGAGAGCCTTGATTAATGATATCAAAGCGTCCACCTACTAGCAGTTTTAAGTTTTCAGCCAATGTTATTTGATCTTGGAGAAAAAAGCCCAGAGAATTTATTTCACTCACGCTAGAAGAACTATCTGTATACTGACCTCTAGCAGGTCGGGCAATAACTCGATAAACAGGATTAAAGATATTAATGCTGGCAACATCAGCAAATGCAACAAATAAATCAGATTTTTGCCAGGATTGATCAACTCCAAATACTAGGGTGTGCTTGATTGATCCAGTAGCAAACTTTCCTACAATATCAGTTTGTAACGCATATGTTTGATCGTCACTCTCAACAAAAACAAATTCTCTAGACAGTTCTCCAGTAGTTTCGTTTAGTCTGCCAAGTTCAGTTCCGTCACTTATGTAGTCCTCAGTAGCAAAACGAAACCGATTGCGAATTGTCCAGTTGTCATTGAAACGATGCTCAAATCGATATCCTGCCGTAAATTTTGTAGTTTCAGCAAAATCATCTGGTTCAACCAGAAGTCGATTAAAGGGAATATTGGCAACACCTGTACCAAAAGCAACTAATCCCCGATCAATGGGGCGCTTATCATTTACGTACTCGAATTCAAATGTTAGGTCAGTGCGATCGCTGATCTTCCAGGTAACTACAGGCGAGATAAAAAATCTTTCAATATCTTGATCAAAATTCCGAAAGTTTCCTCCTTTTTCATAAGCGGTATTCAAGCGATAGAGTAATGTCCCTTCTGGGTTTAAAGGGCCTGATAAATCAAGGGTTGGTCGCACTAAACCGAAACTTCCAACTTGCAACCCAACAGCATAAAAAGGATTTGAGAGTGGTTGTTTGGTAACATAGTTAACAATACCACCAGGATCTAAATTGCCGTAGAGTACAGAAGCCGGTCCTTTGAGGACTTCTATCCGTTCCAAATTTGCCGTTTCTGCAATACCCCCACCGTCTCTAAAGCCATTGCGGAGATTTCCTCCAAATTGTTGAAATCCGCGAATGTTAAATCCCTCACCTATACCGCCACCTGTTGCATTTCCCTTCTGTACACCACTGACATTACCCAGTGCTTCTGAGGCGCGAATCACCTGTCTGTCGTCTAGCACCTGTCGGGGAACGACTTGAATTGATTGGGGAATATCACGCAAGGGGGTGTCTGTCCTCGTCGCAGTTGTGGCATTGGGTACACTGTATCTATCTTGTTGACCCGTTACCACCAATTCAATCGGCTGGTCTGAAGTTGATGGTTGTTCTGTTTGAGTTTCACTTTCTGCTGGTAATTGTGGAGTCTGGGCAGAAGTTACGACTGGTGTGAAGCCAAAAATCAGACCTTCATCAGTGTCAAACAACGCCACAGTGGGTAATCCCGCAACACCCGCCACAGTCACGCGGATAGTATTTGCATCCAAGTTCGTTACCGTTATCTCAGTAATTCCCGCGGTTGGGTTTTCGGAACGGAATATGAACCCATCGCCACTGGGTAAACGCAATTGAGCATTGGGAATATCAGCGATAAAGTTATTATCCGCACTGCGATTGGTGATTTGTAACTGTTGTCCTTGAGTTGTCTGTAAAATCACCTCCACACCTTTCTCTGTGGGAGTAGCTTCCACTCCCGTTACCTGTATTACGTCTGAGGATACTGGCAACTGTACAAGCAATCCTGCATCCTGAGAGATGCGCTCAATCTCTTTGACTTGAAGAGTCTTTTTGCTTAATTCCTTTGACTTTATATTTGGTAGAGAAATTTCAACTTGAGACTCTCCATATCGGGGCTTCCTATTACTGGAAACCAATGCCGGAAAATTACTACTGAAAAATTTCTGATTTCTAACTCCAACCGTGTCTTTGAACCTAAAATCTCCTGCTGTTGCATTAGAAGATTCGCTGTCGGTATCCTTTAGCACTTCTTTGCCAGTAGATGGAGTGTTAGTTAAAACAACAACTGCACCTGTCAACAATAGGCTTTGAAACAATTTATCTAACTTCATTTATCCACTTACACTCAATCACACTACTTGCACCTATTCAAAGACACGATGATAAACACTAGTTATTATCATCTAGCTATAAATATTCTAACAATAATGCAAAGTGACTTAAGATACAAGTTAATTAAGAATTTGTTTTAATTATTATGTATCCAAGTCGCAATTATTTTGACAGCAAATATCAGGTTGACAAATAATCGAAGTTATGCATATAACATGAGCCATTTTTAAGCAAGTAAGGTAAAAACTTTAATTAGGCTGAAATAATGCATTTAAACCCAATTAAAGCTTATTTAGTTACTTTTAGACAAAATATAATTTACTATTATTGAGCTGAATATATCAAAATAAGAGCTTGATATTTGCGTGCTGTTAAAAATAGCTAATCATCAGGTTAACTGATGGATAGATAGTTATTGATAATCTTTTTCATATAGTTAAGAGGTTGTCAATGCTACAATTTTGAGCTATTCTGAATCAGAAATAGTTGCAATAATATATCAATTGGGTTCAGGTTTATAACAGTAAATCTTTGGATGATCGTTTATATAACACTAGAGTTATTAGTGCTTTGCTGAACTAATCATTAAAAGTCGAAACCTAAGTCAAGGCATTAAATCTATTTTTTTCACTTGCTCTTGATTGTTATCTTTAGGGTCAGAATTCTTACAGAGCTTATCAGGGTGGCATTTAACGTGAGAACACAAAGATGAGTAAATTTTTTCTTAACTTATTTGAAGCTTCGAGTAGTTGTTTTACATTTGTCGATGTACTGCGCTTAAGAAGCTCTATCCACCCAGATAGAGATGCTTTTACTTTCTTGTTGGATGGAGAGACAGAAAAAGTAACACTAACGTATCAAGAATTGGATAGGCGATCGCGTCGAGTAGCTGCACAATTACAAGCATTAGGTTTATCGGGAGAACGAGCGTTACTACTTTATCCAGCCGGGCTAGATTTTTTAGTGGCTTTTTTGGGTTGTTTATATGCGAAAGTTGTGGCTGTAACTGCATATCCTCCCCGAAATCAGCGCAATACGCCCAGAATAAAGGCTATTTCCACAGATGCACAAGCCGCGATCGCTCTAACGACAACAGAAATACTACCTACAGTGCAGTCTTTAATAACAGAAAAGACTGACCTGAAATCGTTGCAGTGGTTGACAACCGACAATCTTGTAGAGGGAATAGAAGATAGTTGGCAAGAACCCTCTATTGATCAAGATACCTTAGCCTTTCTACAATACACATCCGGTTCCACAGGCACACCCAAGGGTGTCATGATTAGTCATGGCAACTTACTGCACAATGCTGATACGACTTACCAATTTATGGAGCATTCCCCAGCCAGTAAGTTCGTAACGTGGCTACCGATGTACCATGACATGGGACTAATTGGAGGAATATTGCAACCTTTGTATGGGGGTTTTCCTAGCATTATTATGCCTCCGCCTTCCTTTCTTCAACGTCCTTATCGTTGGTTGCAGGCAATTTCTCAGTATAAAGGTACAACTAGTGGTGGGCCTAACTTTGCCTATGATTTATGTACTCAAAAAATTACTGCTGAACAAAAAGCAACTCTTGATTTGAGTAGTTGGAGTGTTGCATTTAACGGCGCTGAACCGATTCGACATGATACTTTAGAGCGGTTTGCAGCAGCCTTTGCAGAGTGTGGCTTCCAGAAGGAGGCGTTTTATCCTTGTTATGGAATGGCTGAAACAACTTTGATGGTTTCAGGCGTTGAGAAGGCAAAATCACCGATAATTAAAACTATCCAGAAATCTGCATTAGAATCTCATCAAGTCATTGACTCATCTGCTCAAGATGAAGATGGATACCATTTTGTCAGTTGTGGTCGCATTATACCAGAACAGAAAGTAGTCATTGCTAATCCAGAAACATTAAGTAGTTGTCAGCCTAATGAAATCGGGGAAATTTGGGTATCTGGTCCGAGTGTTGCTCAAGGTTATTGGAATCGTGAACAGGAGACAGCAGAGACATTCCAAGCTTATCTATCAGATACAGGAGAAAAACCATTCCTGCGGACGGGGGATTTGGGCTTTCTGCACAATGACGAACTTTTTATTACAGGTAGAGCTAAAGATTTAATTATTATTCGTGGTCGCAATCTTTACCCACAAGATATAGAATTAACTGCCGAGCGCAGTCATCCATCCTTGCGTTCTGGTGCTGTTGCAGCATTTACAGTAGAAATTAATAACGAAGAAAGACTTATAATTGTACAAGAATTAGAGTTTCGCGCCAAGCCAAATTTAGAAGAAGTGATTTCGGCAATTCGGCAAGGAATTACTGAGGAGTATGAAGTACAAGTTTATGCTGTTGTGTTAATTAAACCAGGTAGTATTCCCAAAACTTCCAGTGGTAAGATTCAGCGACGTGCAACTCGCGCTCAATTTCAGAATGGCGAACTGAATGTAGTTGCCAGTAACATTTTAAAAATTAGTAATATTGTCAAAGCAGAAACTCGCTTACAACGTTCGGAACTTTTGGCACTTTCCCCAAGGGAGCGTCCACCGCTTTTAGAAGCATATTTAATTGCACTTTTGGCAGAAGTACTTGGTATCACCTCAAGTGATATTAAAGTTGAAGAGCCGTTAAGCAGTCTAGGACTGGATTCTTTAAAAGTATTTGAGATAAAAAATCGGATTGAAACCGACTTAGAAGTAGAAATATCTGTAGCAGACTTCTTTGAAGGGATGAGTGTGCGATCATCTCTGGTCACAAAGATTCTCGCTCAAATTACAACAGAGGCTTTTATACCTTCAAAGATTAGCCAAGTCCAGCCAGCCGAAGTATATCCTCTATCTTTTGGCCAGCAGGGATTGTGGTTTATCCACCAGCTTCAGCCTGATACTTCTACATATAATATTCCTATAGTTATTAGCCTCAAAGGATGTGTTAATTTAGCATTTTTACAAGACAGTCTCAACGAAATTATCAGACGACACGAAGTTTTGCGGACAAGCTTTACAGTAGTTGATGGACAACCAGTCCAAGTCATTAACCAAGCTTTACCCTTAACTTTGGCAATGGAAGATTTACGGGGGCTGTCTGCAAGCGAGAATCGCACTCATGCAGCACAACGTTTGGCTAGTGAGTTAGCACAGCAACCTTTTGACTTATCTGCTCAATCGCTTTTGCGGGCTAAAGTTTTACAACTAAGTGATCAGAGTTATCATTTAATTCTCACTCTGCATCATATAATTGCAGATGGTTGGTCTATTGGAGTTTTGATTCAAGAACTAGCTGCACTATATGAAGCATTTTCTGTTGGCGAACTCTCACAACTTCCAGAGTTACCCATTCAGTATAGAGATTTTGTCACTTGGCAACGCAAATCGATTGATTCTGAACGCATTCAATCTTTACTGACTTATTGGAAACAAAAGTTGCAGAGTGAACTTCCTGTATTAAACTTACCAACAGACCGAGCGCGATCGCCAGTGCAAACCTTCCAAGGTAATCGAGCGCAATTAGTTCTTTCCCCAACTCTGACAACAGAACTGAAGAATTTGAGCCGTCAGCAGGGAGTAACTCTATTTATGACCTTGCTTACAGCTTTCAAAATCTTGCTATACCGCTACACAGGTCAGACTGATATTGTAGTTGGTTCACCCATAGCCAATCGTAATAAAGCAGAAGTTGAGTCATTAATAGGATTTTTTGTAAATGTTTTATTACTGCGTACAGATTTATCTGGCGACCTGAGTTTTCAGGAGTTGTTAGCGCGAGTGAAGTCAACAGCTTTAGAAGCTTATGTTCACCAAGAGTTACCTTTTGAGAAGTTAGTAGAAGAACTACAGCCAAACAGAGACTTGAGCTACAATCCACTTTTTCAAGTGATGTTTGTTCTGCAAAATGTTCCCAAACCCAACCTCAGTATTACGGATGTATCAATTACCTATGAAGAAGGGGAAAACGGCACATCTAAGTTTGATTTGACATTGTTTATGGATGATTCTGAGTCAGGTTTGGTTGCAACTTGTGAATATAATACGGATTTATTTAATGCAGATACTATTAACCGGATGCTAGGACATTTTCAGACTTTACTGGAAAGTATAGTTAGTGATCCTAAACAATGTATTTCACAATTGCAACTATTAACACCATCTGAAGTACAACAGTTATTAATTGAGTGGAATGATACTCAAACAGATTATCCTCAAGATAAGTGCATTCATCATTTATTTGAATCCCAAGTAGAGAAAACACCAGATGCGATCGCTCTTATTTGTGACAATCAAAAATTAACCTATCGAGAGTTGAATAATCGAGCGAATCAACTAGCTCACTACTTACAAAAACTAGGTGTGAAGCCTGAAGAAATTTTGGGTATTTGCATGAAACGTACACCAGAAATGGTGATTGCGTTGTTAGCTATCCTAAAAGCAGGTGGAGCTTACGTACCCCTAGATCCAGCTTATCCCCAGGAACGCTTGACCTTCATGCTAGAAGACAGTCAAGCAAGGGTATTGCTGACTCAAACCCATTTAGTTGAGTTATTTGATCAACCAAGTCTCCATGTTCTCTGTGTTGATCAAGATTTACAATTACTTAGCCAACAGAGTGCAGAAAATCTGTTTAGTGAAGTAAAATCCGATCACCTAGCTTATGTTATCTACACTTCCGGTTCTACTGGCGTACCAAAAGGCGTTGCCATTAAACATCAAAGTTGTGTTGCTTTATTAACATGGTCAAGAGAGGTATTTACAGTTGATGACCTGGCTGGAGTTTTAGCATCAACCTCCATTTGCTTTGATTTATCAATATTTGAAATGTTTGTTCCCCTCAGTTGGGGTGGTAGAATAATTCTCGTAGAAAATGCGTTGCATTTACCCTCATTGACTGCTGAAGTGAGTTTAGTAAATACAGTCCCCAGTATCATTAATGAATTACTGCAAATAGATGGTTTACCCCCTTCAGTCAGGACAGTTAATCTTGCTGGTGAGCCACTACAAAATCAACTTGTAAAGCAGATTTATCAAAACCATCATATTCAGAAAGTTTTGAATCTTTACGGACCTTCTGAAGATACGACTTACTCCACATTTGTTGAAATAAATAGAAATAGCAATGTAACTATTGGTCGTCCTATCGCCGATACACAAATTTACCTGCTTGATCCTAAATTACAACCTGTACCAATTGGTGTACCTGGAGAAATTTATATTGGTGGTGCTGGTTTAGCTAGAGGATATTTAAACCAACCAGAATTAACGAAGGAACGGTTTATATTTAACCCTTTTAGTAGTAAACTAAATTCAAAACTATATAAAACAGGAGATTTAGCCCGTTATCTACCAGATGGAAATTTAGAGTATTTAGGGCGAGCGGATAATCAAGTTAAGATTAGAGGCTTTAGGATTGAGCTAGGTGAGATTGAGAATGCGTTATTGAAGCATCGATCCTTGCGAGAAACTGTAGTTCTGGTACGAGAAGACAAAGCTGGTCATCAACAATTAGTGGCTTATATAGTTTCTTTGCAAAGTCAGATACCCACAGTTAATGAACTGCGAAAATATCTCAAAGAATTGTTACCTGATTACATGATACCTGGTATTTTCATCTTCCTAGACACTTTACCATTCTTGCCAAACGGCAAAGTAGACCGTCGCGCTTTACCTGTACCTGAAAATCTACGTCCAGATTTAAGAGTATCTTTTCAGCTACCTCAGTCCGAAATGGAACAGCAGATAGCAAAGCTTTGGCAAGAAGTGCTACATCTCGATCAAGTGGGGATTCATGACAACTTTTTTGATTTAGGTGGGCATTCGCTACTGATGTTGAAAGTAAATAATCAACTGTGTGCAATTTTGCAGCGAGATATATCAGTAGTGACGATGTTTCAAAATTCCACTATTTACTCATTAGCACAGTACTTAAATCAAGAGCAACAGGTTTGTTTTACAGGAACACGCGATCGCGCTCAAAAGCAAATTGAGGCTATCAATCGCCAAAAGCAATTATTGAGTAAGCAAGGTAAAAAGATTTATGGTTAGCACTACATATAATGATGACGCTCTAGAAGGCATCGCCATAGTTGGCATGGCAGGACGTTTTCCCGGTGCTAAAAATCTGGAAGAATTTTGGCAGAATTTACAAAATGGTACAGAGTCAATTTCCATCTTCACAGATGAAGAGGTGAGATCCGAGGGAATAAATTCGGATATTCTCAGCGATCGCAATTATGTAAAAGCCAGTGCCATATTAGAAGATATCGATTTATTTGACGCGGAATTTTTTAATTTTAATGCTAAAGAAGCCGAAGTTACTGACCCCCAACACCGTCTGTTCTTAGAGTGTGCGTGTGTGGCATTGGAAAATGCTGGCTATGATTCCACTAGGTATACAAGTCGGATTGGAGTATACGCTGGTGCTAGCCTCAATAACTATTATTCTGTAGATTTAAACCGCGATCGCCTGGGTTCAGCCCAATGCTATCAAACGCTAATTGGTAACGATAAAGACTTTCTGACTACCCGTGTTTCTTATAAATTAAATCTTACAGGTCCCAGCATTACAGTCCAAACAGCTTGTTCTACCTCATTAGTTGCCACCACACTTGCTTGCCAAAGTTTGTTGAATTATCAATGCGATATGGCTTTAGCTGGTGGGGTTTCTATCCACGTTCCCCAGAAATCAGGTTATCTGTACGAACAAGGGGGAACACTTTCTCCTGATGGTCGTTGTCGTGCTTTTGATGCCCAAGCCCAGGGAACAACTATTGGTAATGGTGTAGGAGTGGTCGTTCTCAAGCGATTGAGCGATGCTTTAGCAGATGGTGATTGCATTCATGCTGTAATTAAAGGTTCAGCTATCAATAACGATGGTTCCGGTAAAGTGGGCTACACAGCGCCTAGCGTTAATGGTCAAGCAGAAGTTATTGCTGAAGCAATGATGCTTGCAGGAGTTGAACCGGAGACAATCAACTATATTGAAGCTCATGGTACTGGTACAGCTTTAGGCGATCCCATTGAAATATCGGCTTTAACAAACGTTTTTCGTGAAAGTACAAATAGAAAGGGTTTTTGTGCGATCGCTTCAGTCAAGACGAATATCGGTCATTTAGATGCAGCAGCCGGGATTGCAGGACTGATTAAAACAGTTTTAGCGCTCAAACATCAGCAAATACCACCTAGTTTAAATTTTGAGCAACCCAATCCTCAGATTGATTTTGCGAACAGTCCTTTTTATGTAAATACAACCCTCAGAGAATGGAAAGCGGGAAATACGCCTCGGCGTGCTGGTGTAAGTTCGTTGGGTATTGGTGGGACTAATGCTCATGTAATTTTAGAAGAAGCACCAGTACAAGCCACAAGTCAAAAGTCAAAAGGTAAAAGTAAATATCTATTGTGTTTATCTACTAAAACTAGCTCGGCATTGGAGACAGCAACGGTAAATTTGGGCAATTATCTCAAACTGCATCCCTCTCTGGATTTAGCGGATGTTGCCTATACATTGCAAGTCGGGCGGGCTGAATTTAATCATCGTCGCGTCCTGGTGTGCCAAGATATTGAGGATGCAACTAGTGCTTTGCAAGATCCGCAAAGAGTTTTGACTCGTTTAGTTGAAAATAGCGATGATAGCTCCATCGTCTTCATGTTCCCTGGACAAGGCGCTCAGTATGTAGATATGGGTAAAGAACTTTACCAGACTGAGCCAATTTTTCAACAACAAGTCGATTTGTGCTGTCAATTACTGCAACCGCATCTTGGGTGTGATTTACGTTCACTGATTTATCCCACCGAGTCCGAGTCAAAATCCGCAGCCGAAAAACTCCAACAAACTGCCATCACCCAGCCTGCGTTGTTTGTAGTTGAATATGCTTTAGCTCAGTTGTGGATATTTTGGGGTATTTCTCCCAGTGCCATGATTGGTCATAGCATCGGGGAATATGTTGCAGCTTGTCTTGCTGGTATGATGACACTTGAGGATGCTTTAGCTCTGGTTGCTATTCGTGGGCGATTGATGCAACAACTTCCAGCAGGTGCTATGCTCTCGGTTTCACAATCAGCAGCAGAGATTAAAACTTTACTCAATGAAAACTTATCTTTAGCCGCCAGCAATGCTCCTTCCTTGTGCGTTGTTTCCGGAACCCATGAAGCTGTAGACACAATTAATCAACAACTCACAGCATTAGGTGTAGAGTGTCGCCGTCTGCATACATCCCATGCTTTTCATTCGGCGATGATGGAACCTATCATTGAGCCATTCATCAAAGAAGTTAAAAAAGTCAAACTAAATCCTCCTCAGATTCCCTTTATATCGAACGTCACAGGAACCTGGATTACAGCAGAACAAGCCACAGATCCCCATTACTGGGCAACACATTTACGGCAAACAGTGCAGTTTACAGCAGGCATTTCTGCATTGCTGCAAGAGCCAAATCGTATATTACTAGAAGTTGGGCCAGGACGCAGTTTGTGTACTTTTGCTCAAAAGCATGCAGATGTCGTAGGACTGTTTTCATTGCGGCATCCCAAGGAAAAACAGTCAGATGTAGCATTTTTACTGAACACACTAGGCAAACTCTGGTTGTACGGAGCACAGGTCGATTGGTCGGGATTTTATACCAACGAGCGTCGTTATCGTCTTCCCTTGCCCACTTATCCCTTTGAGCGCCAGCGTTACTGGATTCATAGCCAAAAACCAAGCGTAACCTTCAATACAAGTGTAGAACCATCCACTTCTCTACCTGCTAAAAAGCCAGATATTGCCAACTGGTTCTACGTTCCATCATGGAAACGCTCTCCACTACCCGAAAAGCACAAGAGTAAAAAATCGGCTTTGTCTTGTACCCTTGTATTTACCGATAAGTGCGGCTTGGGTGAAGAATTAGTCAAACAACTGGCACTTAAAGGTCAGGATGCGATCGCTGTGAGCGTAGGATCAAAGTTGCAGAAACTAAGCGATCGCCACTATACAATAAATCCTCAACAACAAAATGACTATGATGCTTTGCTTAATCAACTTCTAGCACAAAATAATTTCCCAAACCAAATTGTGCATTTATGGAATGTCACGCCTGTTGATCATGGAGAATTAAACCCAGCAGCAGTAGATAAAGCAAAAGATTTGGGATTCTATAGCTTACTATTTCTCGCTCAGGCACTTGGAAAACACCACCTTACCGAACAACTGCACATATCTGTCATCTCCAACAATATGCAAGAAGTGACAGGTGAAGAAGTGCTGTGTCCAGAAAAATCCACCATTATTGGGCCTGTTAAAGTTATTCCCCAAGAATACCCCGACATCAGTTGTCAAACCATTGATGTTGTTATTCCCTCGTCAGCAGAAAGTTGGAAAAATGAGAAACTGATAGAGCAGCTTTTGAACGAGTTAGAAACGAAATCCTCAGACTCAGTGATCACCTATCGGGGAAAACATCGCTGGGTACAACACTTTGAACCTATCTGTTTGCATCAAGATACTGCGAAAACACACAGATTAAAAGAAAAAGGAGTCTATTTAATTACAGGTGGACTGGGAGGAATTGGACTCAAACTAGCAGAACATTTAGCCAAGACAGTACAAGCAAAACTTGTGCTTGTAGGACGTTCCGAATTTCCAGAACCGGACAAGTGGAGTGAGTGGCTAACTGATCACGATGAGCAAGACAACACCAGCCGCAAAATTCTTCAAGTGCAGGAACTCGAAAAGCTGGGTGCAGAAGTTTTGGTAGTGAGTGCTGATGTTGCCAATCATGAACAAATGCTTTGGGCGATTCAAAAGGCGCAGAAAAAATTTGGCAATTTCAACGGTGTGATCCATGCGGCTGGAGTTCCCGCCGGTGGAGTGATTCAGCGAAAAACACTAGAAATGACCGCCAGTATCCTAGCACCTAAAGTCAAAGGAACACTAGTTATCAATAGTATTCTTCAAGATACTCAACTAGACTTTTTTGTACTTTGTTCTTCTATGACTGCTATTCAAGCAGAATTTGGACAGGTAGATTACGCCAGTGCCAATGCTTTTCTTGATGCTTTTGCTCAGTATAAGACGAATCGAGATGGTGTATTCACCGTATCTATCAACTGGACTGCTTGGCAAGAAGTGGGTATGGCTGCATATGCAGTGAAGCAATTCACCCCACCCCTGAATATTTCTAAACCTCAACTTCCAGTAGTGAACAATCCTTTATTGGACGAATCTCAAGATTCGGTGAGTACACAGGTAGTTGCACAGGGCGAACTCAGTGAACAACAAGCACAGACTTCAGTTTTGTCTGACTCATGGGGTTTTGCTGACAATGAAGTCAATCAACAACTTACTAGCTCTGTCAATGAATATCAAAGACAGTTAGTTCAAGCAGGATTATTACCAACAGAGGGAGTAGAAGCATTTAGTCGTATTCTTGGAAGTCGATTTTCCCAGGTTCTAGTATCGACTCAGAATTTGATTTCCATAAAAATGAATGGGACTGATAATTCACAAAATTTTTCAGAATTTATAGATCAAGAAAACGTTTCTAAACCAAAGCATCCCAGACCACAACTGAGTAATCCCTATATTGTCCCTAGAAATGAAATTGAGCAAAAGATTGCTGTTATTTGGCAAGAACTAATTGGGACAGAACAAGTAGGGATTTACGATAACTTCTTCGAGTTGGGGGGTGATTCACTCCTGATGGTGCAACTGCGGAGTAGGCTGCAAGCAGCTTTAAACTGTAATGTTTCCACGGCTGAATTATTTGAATATCCCACCATTAGCACCTTATCAGAATATTTCAGCCGACAAAATAATGCACAACCAACTTTTGAACTAGCCCAGAAACGTGCCAAGAAGCAAGAAGCGGCCACTGCCGCAGAAATACAGATGATCAAGCAAAGAAGGAGAGTAAGATGAATAGTTCGTTAAAAGGCATAGCTATAGTTGGCATGGCAGGTCGGTTTCCTGGAGCCAAAAGCGTAACTCAGTTTTGGCAAAACTTGTGTGACGGTGTAGAGTCTATTTCATATTTCAGTGATCAAGAGTTGTTAGCTTCAGGTGTAGACCCTGCTTATCTGCGCGATCGCAATTATGTGAAAGCTGGGTTTGTGCTAGAAGATATCGAGATGTTTGACGCTTCATTTTTTGGCTTTTCTCCTAGAGAAGCTGAAATTCTTGATCCTCAGCAGCGAATTTTTTTGGAGTGTGCTTGGGAAGCATTGGAAAATGCTGGTTATAACCCAAAAGCAGACAACAACTTAACTGGTTTATATGCTGGGGGAAACTTAAGTACTTACTTGTTCTATAATCTGGCTTCACACCCTGAACTCTTGAAGTCGCTAAATCTGCAAATTACTCTTGGCAATGATAAAGACTTTATACCTACACGAGTTTCTTACAAATTAAATCTGAAGGGACCAAGTGTGAATGTTGGTACAGCTTGTTCTACTTCTTTAGTAGCTGTTCATCTTGCTTGTCGAGGATTACTCAGCTATCAGTGTGATATGGCGCTGGCTGGAGGCATTGCAATCCAGGTTCCGCAAGTAGAAGGTTACTTTTATGAAGCAGGCGGCATCGCTTCTGCTGATGCTCATACTCGTGCCTTTGATGCTAAAGCTACTGGTGGACCTTTTGGTAGAGGGGTAGGCATTGTTGTTCTCAAGAGATTAGAGGATGCCGTAACGGATGGCGATTATATTTATGGAGTGATTAAAGGTTCAGCTATTAATAACGATGGTGCAGTGAAAGTCAGTTATACAGCACCAAGTGTCACAGGACAAGCAGAAGTTATTGCCGAAGCTCAAGCGATCGCCTCCTTTGAACCTGATACAATCACCTACATTGAGACTCATGGCACAGGTACAGCCCTTGGCGATCCCATTGAAATTAGGGCATTAGAAAAAGTTTTTGGTACTGACACCACTCAGAAGGGTTATTGTGCAATCGGTTCAGTTAAAACCAATATCAGCCATTTGAATACAGCGGCTGGAGTAACGAGCTTAATTAAAACTGCTTTGGCTTTAAAACATCAACAAATACCCCCTAGCTTGTACTTTGAAGAGCCAAATCCTGAAATAGACTTTACCAACTCCCCTTTTTACGTCAATACCCAACTGTCTGCATGGCCAACAAACGGAACACCCCGCCGCGCTGGAGTCAGTTCTTTTGGTCTTGGGGGGACTAATGCTCACGTTGTCTTAGAAGAAGCTCCGCTAGTTGAATCTTCTGGCAAATCTCGTCCTTGGCAGTTACTAATGTTATCTGCCAAAACGAATTCAGCATTAGAGACAACAACTAAAAATTTGCTCAATCACCTCCAGCAGCACCCAGAACTGAACCTTGCTGACGTGGCTTATACATTGCAAGTCGGTCGTTACCCATTCACTCATCGGCGCACGGTTGTTTGCGAAAATATTCAAGATGCCATCATTGCCCTCCAAAACCCCAAACGTGTTTTGACTAGCACAGAGGAGACGAATGAGCGTCCGGTAGCCTTCATGTTTACTGGTTTAGGAACTCAGTACATCGATATGGCTGAGGAACTTTATCAGGTAGAGCCAATTTTTCAAGCACAGATTGATTTGTGTTGTTCTCTATTCCAACCTTTGTTGGGAGTTGATCTCAAAGAAGTCATTTATCCTACTTCTCAATCAACAAAGCAAGGAGCAACAAAAGAAAAAACAGGTCTCAATTTACGCCAGATGCTTGGACGTGATACCCAACCAGCAGACCCTGCTACACAAAAACTGAATCAAACCTATCTGACTCAACCAGCACTGTTTACCATTGAGTATGCTTTAGCTCAATTATGGATGTCCTGGGGTATTCGTCCAGTAGCGATGATTGGCTATAGCATTGGGGAATATGTGGCAGCAACATTGGCAGGGGTATTATCCCTAGAAGATGCGATTCTTTTAGTTGCCAAAAGAGCGCAAATGATTCAAGAGTTGCCAGGGGGAGCAATGCTAGCAGTTCCCTTGACAGAAGAACAAGTGCAACCTTTCTTGAGCGAAAACCTTTCGTTATCAGCAATTAACGGGTCATCCCAATGCGTTCTGGCTGGAACAATGGAGGCGGTAGCAGAATTAGAACAACAGCTTATTGCCAAGGGGTTAGCCTGTCGGCGATTGCAAACTTCCCATGCTTTCCATTCTTTCATGATGGAGGCGATCGCAGACTCTTTGACTGCACTCGTGCAAACTATCAGTCTCAAACCACCACAAATTCCTTATCTATCCAATGTTACCGGAACTTGGATTACACCAGAGCAAGCCACAAATCCCAGCTACTGGACACAGCATATGTGCCAACCTGTGCGCTTTGCACGGGGAGTAAATCAGTTGTGGACACAACATAGTCCCATTTTGTTGGAGATAGGGCCGGGACAGGCATTAAGCAGCTTGACGATGCAATGTTTATATCATATTTCTAGTGATGGCTTAGTAGTATTATCTTCGTTGCGTTATGCCTATGAGCGACAATCTGATGTGGCTTTTATATTGAACACATTAGGGCAGCTATGGCTTGCAGGAGTCAAGATAGATTGGTCTAAATTTCATGCCCATGAGCGCCGATATCGCCTTCCCTTGCCAACATATCCCTTTGAGCGACAAAGATATTGGATTGAACCGCAAACATTATCTTCAGCACAAAGAAATTTCCAGCCCAAGTTAACAACATCGGAACTTTGGCAATCTCTGATCACAGCAGCTCAACTTCAAGCTAGTGCAGGAGCCTTGGAATTTGACAAGCAAATTTATCAAGAGAAAAGACAGTGGTTGGATCGTTTATGCACTGCTTATATTAAGCTAGCACTAACACATTTAGGAGCTTTTAGCAATTCCCACCAAAAATATTCTTTGCCAGAATTGTTTGAGCAATGTGAGATTATTCCTCGCTATCAAGAATTGTTAGGTCGATGGTTGGAAATATTGGTAGAGCAAGGTCAGTTAGATCAAGAACAAGGGCTGTTTACTAACTTGCGGCTACTTTCATCAGATGCTGTCAATGATCTATTAGTAGAAGTCAGAGCAAGATGGAAAGATGCACCACAGGAAATCGATTTGGTGCATCTTTATGGCGAAAATATAGTAGCCATTTTAACTGGTAAAAAAGAACCTTTGGAATTGAATCTTGCTATCTTCTTACAAGAAAAAGAATTTTCCATTCAAGTCTCACCTAAACATAATTACTACAACTCCATCATGCAGACCTGCATGAAACAGGTAGTCAAATTGTTATCATCAGAAGTTAATCTGAGGCTTCTAGAAATTGGTGCTGGTAGTGGTACTGCTACATCGGAATTATTACCTTTATTACCGACAAAACAAACCAATTACACGTTTACTGACGTGGGCGGTTTCTTCCTAAATGCAGCTCAGAAAAAATTTAGCGATTACCAGTTTATCAAATATCAGCTTTTGGATATTGAGCAATCTCCAATTGAACAAGGATACGAGAAGCATAGCTTTGATGTAGTAGTAGCTTACAATGTTATACACATAGCTCAAAATATCGGAGAAACTCTTGATCGTGTTCGCTCTTTATTGGCTCCTGGAGGTTTACTCCTGCTCTGGGAAATAACTCAAGCTAGATTGGAAGCTGACTTAATAGATGGTTTGCTGATGAATCCAATCAAGGATGAAAACGGCAGCCGAAACATGGGTAATCCCTTTCTATCCAAAAATCAGTGGCAGGAACAACTCAAATCTCATGGTTTTGTTGAAGTGGCTGCTTTCTCTGAATTTGAAGCTTTTAGAGAACACGTGATTGTCGCTCAGGCTTCTGCGTCAGCAACACAGGAAGCACCCGCAGCATTTACAGCTTTGCTTCATCAACAAGATACAGACAATACACATAAAGTGTCATTAGGCAAAAAGCCCAACATTGCTGACTGGTTCTACATCCCTTCATGGAAACGTTCACTACCACCACAATCAAACGCTCAAATCAAACAAGCAGAATCCTGGTTGGTATTTGTCGATGAGTATGGATTAGGCAATCAAATTGTCAATCGGCTCGAACTTGAAGGTCATCATGTGATTGCTGTCAGAATTGGAGAGCAATTTAGCAGTATCAGTGCATCTTCAAAAGAGCAACTTGGTAAGGGTATATATACAATAGACCCTCAACAACAGGATGATTACAACACCCTGCTTCAAGAACTTCGCGCCCAAGACTTCATCCCAAATAGAATTATTCATCTGTGGAGTGTCACACAGTCAGAACCTGTAGACTGGAACATAACCCAAGAACAAGGATTCCACAGTTTGCTATTTTTGGCACAGGCGCTGGGAAAACAGAAATTTACCGATAACTTACAGCTTGCAGTCATCTCCAATAATATGCAAGCAGTGACTGGAGTAGAAAATCTCTGTCCAGAAAAAGCGACTGTACTTGGACTTGTGAAAGTCATCCCACAAGAATATTCAAATATTAAATGTCGCAGCATTGATATTACTATTCCTTCACCAGGAAATTGGCAAGAAGAGAAATTTGTCAATCAACTGCTGACGGAACTCAAAGCCAATTCCTTTGACTCAGTGATTGCTTACCGTGGTTTGGAACGTTGGATACAAACCTTTGAGTCTGTCCAATTAGAAGGCAACATCACCGAGACACCCAAATTAAAAGAAAAAGGAGTTTACTTAATTACTGGTGGACTTGAAGACATAGGACTTGTAATCGCCGAACATCTAGCAAAGACAGTACAAGCAAAACTGCTGATTTTAGAAGCCGAAGATTTTCCTAACTGTCAGGAGTGGGAACAGTGGCTAACAACTCACGACGAACAAGATCACATCAGCCTCAAGATTCATAAAGCGCAGGAATTAGAAAACCTGGGCGCAAAAGTCTTAATTAAAAGCGTTGATGTGGTAAATTTAGCACAAATGCAAAGTACCATTTTTGAAACCCAAGAACAGTTGGGTCAACTCAACGGGGTATTCCACACAGATCAGAGGCCTGTAGACAAGTTATTCACTCCTATTGTAGAGATAGATCCAACGGAGTACGAACAGCAATTTAAACAAACAAGACAAGGACTCTTAGTATTAGAAGAGATTTTACAGTCCCAAAAACTGGACTTTTGTCTATTGATGTCTTCATTAACTTCTGTTTTAGGAGGATTAGGTTCTGCTAGCTACTCAGCAACAAGTCTTTTTCTGGACACTTTTGCTTACGAGCATAATCGGAATAATCCTGTTCCTTGGATGAGCATTAACTGGGATGCATGGCAATTGGAAACAGATAACCAACAAATATTTACTAGTACAACTTTTGTAGAATTCGCCATCCAACCCCAAGAAGGTCTCAATGTCCTTGAACGTATTCTTTGGTGGAGTCAATATCATCAAATAGTTGTTTCAACTGGAAATTTACAATCTAGGATTGACCAATGGATTAAGCTAGAATCTTTACAAGAGAAAAATACTGACCAAAAATTAAATTTATCTTCTTCCCACTCAAGGCCAAATTTAAAGAATGCTTATGTTCCTCCTAGTAACGATGTAGAGCGCAAGCTGGCTGATATTTTTCAAGAATTACTAGGTATTGAGCCAATCGGTATTTATGACAGCTTTTTTGCATTAGGTGGCGACTCTCTCACTGGAACTGTGCTTATTTCCCAGATTCGTAAAAATTTCCAGATAGAACTACCAGTTCGTTCGCTCTTTGAAGCACCCACTATAGCTGAATTAGGCTTGGTGATTGAGGAAATTCTCATAGGAGAAATAGAACAATTATCTTCTGATATGCAATTGTCAAATTAGACCCGTTCAAGATATAAATCATGAAAATTAAAGTTGTCGGTGTAGTTGGAGCAGGTGTGATGGGAATTGGTTTAGCCCAAAACCTCGCACAAACTGGTCATCAAGTTATTCTAGTAGATGTTTCTGAAGAAATTTTGGAACGTGCCAACGCACAAATCAAAAAAAACATTCGTTTCCAAGGGTTTTTTAATAAAAATGAAAAAATAGAAAATCTAGAAGAAATTCTGCATTGCATTAAATTTTCTACTAACTATAAGTTTTTTGAAGATGCAGAATTTGTGATTGAAAATGCCACAGAAAAGTGGAATATTAAAAAGGGGATATACGCACAGCTTGATGCAATTTGTCCCGACCATACTGTATTTGCCGCGAATACATCCGCTATTCCTATTACTCGCATTGCTTCTGTCACTAAACGTGCTGACAGAGTTGTGGGAATGCACTTTATGAACCCAGTACCAATGAAAGCAATGGTGGAAATGATTCGCGGGTATCACACATCTGACCAAACCATCTCGACAGCAAAAGAATTGTTGTCACAGATGGGTAAAGAAAGCATCCTCGTCAATGATTCGCCTGGTTTTGTTTCCAATCGAGTTCTCATGTTGACGATCAATGAAGCCATTTTCTTACTACAAGACCAAGTTGCTTCGGCGGAAGACGTGGATAGAATTTTCAAAACTTGTTTCGGTCACAAGATGGGACCCTTGGAAACTGCTGACTTAATTGGATTGGATACGATTCTTTTCTCCATTGAAGTTTTGTATGAAAGTTTCAATGATAGCAAATACAGACCTTGTTCGTTACTGAAAAAAATGGTAGATGCAGGATTGCATGGACGCAAGAGTGGACAAGGTTTTTATAGTTATAACGGAGCAATTTAAAAACAAAAATTGAGCCGCAATTGTTATTAGCATCAGAGAAATAAAAAAATGAAAGACATCTCAGCCAAAATCAAAGAATTTCTGTCACGATTTTTTCGTAATCATGACTTGCAGCTAGATGAAGACATCTTTGCTCTTGGTTTTGTAAATTCCATGTTTGCCATGCAACTGGTCTTATTTATTGAACAAGAATTTCAAATTACTATTGAAAATGAAGATTTAGATTTTGCGAACTTTAGAACGATAAATGCTATGACTCATTTGATAGAAATGAAAACAAATTTAGTTTCGCAAACGTAAGTTGTTGACATTTGTGAATCTTTTTATATGGAATTCAAAAAAATGAAAATCGAGTTGACTGCTCAACAAAAAAATGCCCAAACTGAATTTAGAGCTTTCGTTAACGAAGAGATTGTTCCTCAAGCGAATCACTACGATCAAAAAGAGTATACTCCTCACAAACTCATTGAAAAACTCGCTAATCAAGGATATTTGGGTGCTATCTTACCCCAAGAATTTGGGGGCAAAAGTATAGACATCATTACCTATGGTCTTCTGAATGAAGAAATTGGGCGGGGATGTTCTTCGCTCAGAAGTTTGCTCACCGTTCATAACATGGTTGCTTATGCTTTGTGTAAATGGGGCAACAAGTCTCAAAAAGAGTATTGGCTTCCTAAGTTAGCATCAGGAGAGGTAATAGCTGCTTTTGCGTTAAGTGAACCTCATGTCGGCAGCGATGCCAAAAGTATAGAAACCACGGCAACACTTTCGGACAACTCTTACATCTTAAATGGACAGAAAAAGTGGATTACCTATGGACAAATTGCAGATGTCTTTTTAGTATTTGCCCAATGTGCGGGTAAACCCTCTGCTTTTTTAGTGGAAAAAAACAGCCCTGGACTTTTAATAAAACCCATTTCCGGGATGTTAGGTGTGAGAGCTTCCATGTTAGCAGAGCTACATTTTCAGGACTGTATTATTCCCCAAGAAAATTTAGTGGGCAAGTTAGGTTTTGGTTTCTCTTATGTCGCTTCTTCTGCACTAGATTATGGAAGATACAGTGTAGCATGGGGTTCTGTGGGTATTGCTCAAGCTTGTCTAGAAGCTTGTCTTCAATACACAAGTCAACGAAAACAGTTTGGTGTTGCCCTCAAAGAACACCAATTGATCCGACAAATGATCACTGAAATGATAGCTAATCTGAAAGCAGCAAGGTTATTGTGTTATCAAGCTGGTTATCTTAAACAAATTGGCGATCCCACTTCCATAATAGAGACTTCAATTGCTAAATATTTTGCGTCTACAACCGCCACCAAAATTGCCAATGATGCTGTACAAATCCACGGTGCCAATGGTTGCACAAGTGAATATTCTGTGGCTAGATATTTGCGAGATGCCAAAATTATGGAAATTATTGAAGGAAGCACGCAAATACAACAGATAACCATTGCTGATTACGGTTATCAGGAGTATATGTCACAACCTACTTCTAATGTGCCTCAAAAATTATTGGCAAGGATGTAAAAATATGATTAGTCCAAAAGCTGAAATTTTAAATAATAAACAAGCCGATAAAAAAGCTGTTAAATGTGTAGTTTGGGATTTAGATAATACACTTTGGGATGGTGTGTTGCTGGAAGATGACCGCATTTTTCTGCGAAATGAAGTGGTCGAGATTATTAAAAAATTAGATAGTCGTGGCATTTTACAATCTATTGCTAGTAAAAATGATGCTGCCAGAGCAATGGCACAACTCGAAGAGTTTAAATTGCATGAATATTTTTTGTACCCCCAAATCAATTGGAATTCTAAATCTAGTTCTATTCAAGAAATTGCTCATTCTCTGAATTTAGGTATTGATACATTTGCCTTTATAGATGACCAACTATTTGAATTAGAAGAAGTTAACTTTTCACTGCCTGAAGTCCTTTGTATTAATGCGGCTGATCTAGGACATTTGCTAGATATGCCAGAAATGAATCCTCGTTTTATTACGGAAGATTCAAAACTGAGACGATTAATGTATATTAGTGATATAGTTAGAAATAATTCTGAGAGAAAATTTGTTGGCACTCAAGAAGAATTTTTAGCTACACTCAATATGACTTTTACTATCTCTTCTGCACAGGAAGAAGATTTGCAAAGAGCCGAAGAATTAACGCTCAGAACCAACCAATTGAATACAACTGGCTATACATACTCCTATGATGAATTAAATCATTTTCGACAATCAAATCAGCATAAATTGTTAATTGCCACTTTAGATGATAAGTACGGTAGTTACGGCAAAATAGGGTTAGTTCTTGTGGAATGCCAAGAGCTTGTGTGGACTATAAAACTCTTGCTGATGTCTTGTCGTGTGATGTCCAGAGGTGTTGGCACAATTATGTTGAATTATATTATGACATTGGCTAAAAATAACAATGTTCGTTTGCGTTCCGAGTTTATTGCCAATGATCGCAACAGAATGATGTATGTGTCTTACAAGTTTGCAGGTTTCAAGGAAATTGAGAACACAATTTTTTTAGAAACTAATTTGATGAGCATTCAACCTGTACCTTCATATATGAAATTTCAAACAAGAATTTAAATAATTAAGGATCGTAAAAATTAAAGGTAAATTATGAATAATAAGAAAAATGAAATTTCCACAAGACGCTCTCAGCTATCACCATCTCAGAAAGCAATTTTAGAAAAGCGACTACGGGGTGAATCTACGCTCAAGACTCAAAAAATAGTTATTCCTCGCCGTTCTCATCAGAATCCTGTTCCTCTATCATTTGCCCAACAACGGTTATGGTTTCTCGCCCAGTTAGAGTCAGACAGCTCATTTTATAACTTGCCTGCTCTAGTTCGTTTGCAAGGGCAATTAAATGTTAAGGCACTACAACAAAGTTTTGACGAAGTTCTTCGTCGCCACGAGGTTCTGCGATATAAATTCCAGAGCATGGAAAGCAAACCTATGGCGTTCATTTCACCAGCAACATCATTGCAATTGTTGGTAGTTGATCTGAGTGAGTTACCTATTCATAAACAAGAGGCTCAAGTAAGACAACTAGCGGAAAAAGAAGCCCAGCAGTCGTTCGACCTTAGCAATGATATTCTTCTACGAGTGAAGCTACTACGGTTAAGCGAACAAGAGCATATGCTATTGTTTACAATGCACCACATTATTTCTGATGGTTGGTCAATTGGTGTATTGGTGCATGAGTTAGCAACGCTATATCGGGCTTTTTGTGATCAGCAACCCTCGCCATTACCGGAACTGCCGATTCAGTATGCAGACTTTGCCATTTGGCAGCAACAGTATCTACAAGGAGAGGTTTTTAGTGTACAACAGGCTTACTGGAAGCAAAATTTAAGGGAACCTCTAACCGTATTGCAGCTTTCAACTGACTATCCCCGACCTGCTGTCCAACGTTACAAAGGCAGAAAACATTACTTTACCGTTTCTAATTCTCTAACAACTGCACTTAAGTCACTAAGCCAGCAAGCAGAAGCTACTTTGTTTATGACTTTGCTTGCCGCCTTCAAAACCCTCATTTACCGTTATACTGAAGAGAATGACATAATTATTGGTACTGCGATCGCCAATCGAAATTTTTCTGAGATCGAAAAGTTAATTGGTTATTTTGTCAATACCTTAGTGCTACGAACTGATGTGAGCGGTAATCCTAGTTTCCTCGATTTACTGGGAAGAGTCCGGAAAGTATCCTTAGATGCTTATAGTCACCAGGACTTTCCCTTTGACAAGTTAGTTGAGGAAATTCAACCAGAACGTAACCTCAGTTATAACCCAATTTTTCAAGTATGGTTTGCCTTCAACAATAGTCCAATGCCTCCCCTAGAGATAGGAGAACTAACTATGAGCATATCAGAGTTAGACAGCGAGACGGCTCAGTTTGACTTAAGCCTTGATATGGTAGAACAGCAAGAAGAACTGGTCGGGACATTAGAATACAACAGTGATTTATTTGATGCAAACACCATTAATCGGATGGCAGAGCATTTTAAAACTCTGCTAGCTGGAATTGTTGCATCTCCTGAGAAATGCCTGTCAGATTTACCAATTTTGACTGAGGTGCAAAAACATCAATTACAGACAGAGTTTTGTCAAAACCAATCTCCAATTAATAACTTCTCATGCATTCATCAGCTATTTGAAGAACAGGTAAAACAAGTCCCTCATGCTGTGGCTGTGGTCAGTGAACAAGGAAAATTAACCTACCAAGAGTTAAATCATCGAGCAAATCAACTAGCTCATTTCCTCAAAATGCAGGGCTTACAATCAGAGGGAGTGGTTGGTTTATGTATAGATAAATCGCTGGCTGCGATCGTTGGGATACTGGGAATTCTAAAAGCGGGTGGAGCTTATTTACCGCTAGACTCAACTTATCCAAATGAACGACTAGTTTCGATGTTAGAAGAAGCTAAGGTCTGTTTACTTCTAACAGAAGAACAACTATTAACAAAACTATCAAAGTATCCTGGTAAGGTAGTTTGCTTAGACACTGACTGGCAAGAAATAGCCCACGCACCCATAGAGAATCCAATATGTCAAGTCAACGCTCAAAACCTTGCTTATGTAATCTACACCTCTGGTTCCACAGGTAAGCCCAAAGGAGTTTGCTGTTCCCATCACAGTGTGACAAATTTATTGGCGGATATTGAAAGTCGGCAACCATTAGCAGCTGGCACACATTGTAGTTTGTGGACAAATTTAGCTTTTGATGTTTCAGTGTATGAAATTTTTTCAGCCCTCTTCTGTGGAGGGACACTGCATATTGTTCCCGACGATATCCGAGCAGATGCGATTGCTTTAATCCAATGGTTAAGTGACAACAAAATTCAGAGTGCTTATCTCCCGCCATTTTTTCTCAATACTCTGTACAATTGGTTAAGTCAAAAACAACACAATCTATGTTTGCAGAGATTACTTGTCGGCGTTGAACCGATTTTAGAGCAATTATTGATATCAATTAGTCAAAGTATACCAGGATTACAAATTATTAATGGCTATGGACCTACAGAAGCTACAATATGTGCGACTTTATATAATGTAAAACCACAGTCTGCTTATGAAAGAAATACCCCCATTGGTCGTGCCGTACAAAACACTGAAATTTATATATTAGATAGCCACTTACAACTTGTTCCTATTGGTGTTCCTGGAGAAATTTATATTGGCGGAGCAGGATTAGCACGAGGTTATCTCAATGAACCCGACTTAACAAGAGAAAAATTTATCCTGTGGAATGGGGAAAAACGATTATATAAGACTGGCGACAAAGCTAAATATTTAGCAGATGGTAATATTGAATTCCTGGGAAGACTAGATTATCAAGTTAAGCTCAGGGGATTTCGCATTGAACTAGGAGAAATTGAGGCAGTTCTGAAGCAATATCCATATGTGGATGAGGCTGTAGTCATTGTTAGAGAAGATGTTCCTGGAACTCGACATCTGGTTGCATATTGTGTAGAGAACTTTCAAAAGCAAACAAATCAACGACAGCTATCCGAAGAGTCACAAATAAATTTGGCTGATTCGGAAGTTCAACATCTGTCTCAATTAGAAGATATTTATAACCAGTTCTACAGTTGGGAATTTTCTCCAATAGATCCTTCAATTAATCTCAGAGTATGGATGAGCCGTTATACAAATCAGCCATTGCCAGAAGTAGAGATCCTGGAAGCTGTCAAAAATACTGTTGAGCGAGTTCTGGAACTGAAACCTCATAAAATTTTAGAAATTGGTTGTGGTACTGGTTTACTGCTGACAAGAATTTCTCCTCACTGTCAACATTACTGTGGCATGGATATTTCTAACGCAGCATTGGATTATCTTCAGCAACAAATCAGTTCAAAACCGGAAATTGTGGAAAAAGTCACCTTGATACAGGGTATGGCTCACAAATTATCGGAAATAGAACCACAAAATTTTGACACGGTTGTTCTCAACGAGATTATTCAAAATTTTCCTAGCATTAATTATTTGGTACAGGTACTGACTAATCTTGTTGATGTGGTTAAACCTGGAGGACACATTTTTGTGGGAGGTGTTCGCAGTTTGCCACTAATAGAGACATTTCATACTTGGGTACAACTGCATCAAGCATCTGGTGAAATCAGCAAAACAGAACTTCAGCAGCGTATACAAAAGAATCTAATAGCAGACAATGAGTTAGTTATTGATCCTGAATTTTTTACAGCTTTGCAGCAGTTTTTACCAAACATCAGCCATGTACAAATTCAATTAAAAGGAGGTTCTCATCATAACGAATTAACAAAATTTAAATACGATGTAATCATTGGTGTGAAATCGGATGTTAATCAGCCCACTAATGTTGTATGGATGGACTGGCGAAAAGAGGGATTAAGTATCAATAAAATACATAACTTATTACTCGAAAAAAATCCCGAAGTCTTAGGAATTACTCATATCCCAAATTCTCGATTGGGAGCAGAAGCTAAACTCCTAGAGCTAATCAATACAGATGAGCAATACCACACAGTTAGTACTTTACAGAAAGCTATGTATTTAGGTCTAACTGATGGTGTAGATCCAGAAGATGTGTGGGCTTTAAGTCATACATTACCTTATTCTGTCAATATTAGCTGGTCTGGTTCTGGTGTTGATGGTGATTATGATGCCGTGTTTGTGCGGCAAAATCCAGATGGACAAACACCGAATGTAAATATTCCTTGTTTTAAGAGTGAAACTGTTAGCATTCAACCTTGGCGCAATTACGCCAATACTCCTCTGCAAAAAAATCAAGAGCGTAAATTAACGCTAGAATTACGTGAATTTCTAGAGTCAAAGCTTCCTGATTACATGATACCTATTGCTTTTGTGACGCTAGAGGCACTGCCAGTAACCCCTAACGGTAAATTAGATCGTCGGGCATTGCCAGCACCTGAACAGATACGTTCGGAGCTAGAAAAAACTTATGTTGCACCTCAGACAGCTTTTGAAAAGCAGTTGGCAGATATCTGGGCAGAAGTAATTGGATTAGAAAAAATAGGTATAAACGACAATTTTTTTGAATTAGGTGGGGATTCTATCCTCAGTCTTCAAGTTATATTTAAAGCTAACCAAGCAGGACTGAATCTCACATCCAAACAATTGTTCCAACACCAAACAATCGCCCAACTAGCAAGGGTAGCTAGTAATAAAGGTTCTATTTCATCTGAACAGGGTTTGGTGACTGGGGCATTTTCCTTAACACCCATTCAGCGCTGGTTCTTTGAGGAAGAGGAAAATTTTGTCAACTACCATCATTACAATCAGGCTCTGTTATTAGGGGTGCGGCAAATACTGAATCCGGTGCTTGTGGAACAAGTATTACAGTATTTGCAACAGCATCATGATGTTCTGCGATCGCGATTTACAAAAACAGAATCTGGCTTTGAGGCAGTGATAGTCACTCCGGATGAGCGAGTGCCATTCGCCTATATAGACTTATCTACATTCCCCCAAGAGAAACAAGTAGCCCAGATGTCAGCAACAGCAGTTGATCTACAAGCCAGCCTAAACTCGACACAAGGGCCATTATACCGAGTTGTTTATTTTGATCTGGGTGCAAATCAACCAAGTCGTTTACTGTGGATTATTCATCACTTAGTAGTTGATGGAGTTTCTTGGCGAATTTTAATTGAAGATTTTCAGACAGCTTACCAACAAAGTTGTCAAAACCAAGCTTTACAGTTGCCAGCGAAAACAACTTCTTTCCCACAGTGGTCTAGTTATCTACAAGAACATGCACAAGCACCTGCTTTGCGTTCAGAGCTAGAATACTGGTTGAAAATCGAACAACACTCTGTTCAGCCTCTACCGCTAGATTTTAGCTATGAAAACAATGTAAAAGCAAATTTAGAAGCATCAGCTTGTAATGTGACTGTATCGTTAACTGAACAAGAAACCCAAGTTTTATTACAACAGCTGCCAGCAGTTTATCACACACAAATTAATGATGTGTTGTTAACTGCACTGGTGCAAACATTTCACCAATGGACTGGAGAAACTTCATTACTAATTGATTTAAAAGGGCATGGTCGAGAAGAGTTGTTTGAAAATGTAGATTTATCCAGGACTGTGGGCTGGTTTACAACTATGTTTCCGGTACACCTGAGTTTGGAAAACACTTGCGATTCGCCCGGAACAGCCCTTAAATCCATTAAAGAACAACTTAGAGCAATTCCCAATCGAGGTATTGGTTATGGAGTGTTGCGATATCTCAGTGATGATGTGGAAATTAACGAACGATTCAGTCGTTTGCCAAAAGCTGAAGTAGTGTTTAATTATTTAGGTCAGTTTGACCAAGTTTTTCCATCATCGTCTTTATTTGCCTTTACTACCGAACCAAGTGGTTCCAGTTGTAGTTTGCAAAGTCAAAGAACTCATTTGCTGGAAGTTAACAGCAGTATTTCTCAGGAAAGTCTGCAAATTAACTGGACTTATAGCAGTGAGTTATACCGACAAACCACGGTTGAAACTTTGGCTCAAATATTTATCGAAGCATTGAGATCGCTGATTACTCATTGCCAATCTTCTGATGCAGGAGGTTTTACCCCCTCCGATTTTTCCGAATTTAACCAAAGCCAATGGGATCAAACCGATCTCGATGCCATTACAGCAGCTATAGGAGATATTTGAAATGGGCGTAAAAAACAAAAACATTGAAGATTTTTATCCCCTCTCGCCGATGCAGCAGGGCATTCTCTACCATAGTCTTGCAGCCCCCAAATCTCGCCTTTACTTTGAACAATTTAGTTGGAATCTCCACGGATCTCTCAACATTAGAGCATTC
>NZ_CAWUOL010000052.1:0-35493 GCF_963923915.1 Nodularia chucula CCY0103
TGGGAGGTGCGATCGCACCTCTTTTTTTTTACTTGCAATTGGGGATTCAATATAAACGGAAAAAATGGAAAATTCACCGACAACCCAAAATGAACAAGATAGACTTCAGGCGCTTTTAAATTACACAATTCTCGATACAGATTCTGAACAAGCATTTGATGATTTAACAGCTTTAGCAGCTTATATTTGCGGTACTCCCATTGCTTTAATCAGCCTGGTAGATCAAAATCGGCAATGGTTTAAATCAAAAGTTGGTTTAGAAGCCACAGAAACGCCTAGAGATCAAGCATTTTGCGCCCACACTATCCAGAAACCAGAAGACTTACTAATTGTAAGCAATGCCTTGCAAGATGAGAGATTTGCGAATAATCCCTTAGTCATATCTGACCCCAATATTCGATTTTATGCAGGCGCACCTCTAGTTACACCTGATGGTTTTGCTATTGGCTCTTTATGTGTAATTGATCGTATACCCAGAGAACTAAGTTCAGAACAAAAACAAGCATTATCTGCCTTAAGTCGTCAAGTAATTAGCCAATTAGAACTGAAAATTAATCTAGAAAAACTCACACGAAATGTTACCCAGCTTCAAGAGACAGAAAAAAACCTACATGGCACTAATAAACAACTGACTAAACTTGTCGATAAGTTACGACAAACTCAAGTCCAACTAATTCTCCGTGAAAAAATGTCCTCACTAGGTAACATGGTAGGTGGTATAGCTCATGAAATCAATAATCCCGTTAACTTTATTCATGCTAATCTTGGTTATCTCAAAACTACATTTCAAGAACTCGTTCACTTACTATCTCTTTACCAAAAACACTATCCCCATCCCCATCCAGAAATTAAAGCTCAAGCAGATACCATAGATATGCAATTTTTGATCAAAGATTTACCCAAGATTTTTGCTTCTATGGAAATGGGTAGTAACCGCATCACAAAAATAATTGTATCTTTGCGTAACTTTGCTCGGTTAGACGAATCAGAAAAAAAAATTGTTGATATTCATGAAGGCATTGATAATACACTATTAATTTTGCAGCATAGATTGAATGCTACAACAATATATCAAGAAATCCAAATTATCAAAGAATATGGTAATCTTCCCGAAATAGAATGCTATCCGGCAGAATTAAATCAAACATTCATGAATATTTTAAATAATGCTATTGATGCCTTAGTTCATTTAAGGGTAGCCAATTCAAATAATATTAACTCTCAGCCAGATGAAATTCATCATCAAAAATTACCAGATGTCAAACCCAAAATTCGGATTCGCACTGAAATTTCTCGTGAAAATTATACTTTGGTAAGAATTTATGATAATGGCATAGGCATTCCCGAAGCAATCCAAAAACGCATATTTGATCCATTTTTCACCACCAAAGCCATAGGTAAAGGCACAGGTTTGGGGCTATCAATCAGCTATCAAATCATTGTGAAAAAACATGGTGGTAATCTCAAGTATAAAACCAAATTAGGTAATGGAACTGAGTTTTTTATTGAGATTCCCGTAAAAGTTAATTCAAAATAGTTATTTATTTTCCATTTCAGCATAAGCCGTGTAAACTCCCTTGACGTTATACCAATTGAGGAAAATTCGGGCAACTTCTAAGGCTAACTGTGGTTTACCTAAATTAATTAACCATTGCAATAAAGGAGCCATTGTCCGCTCATTGAGTGTGCCATTCAGTGACAGTATCCCCCAAAGTAAACGATGTAACCAAGTCATTTGAATCATCATCCGGACTTCCCAAGTGGGATGTTTTTGATAGAATAAAACTCCCATGCGTCCCCTTTGAATTTCTTGGTCAATTAAACGGGGAATTTGCTGTAAATTAAATGGTGGATGCCAGTGATAACCAACGGCTTCTGGACATTTAATTAGTTGTAGTCCTAATTTTTTCAGTCTCACACCTAATTCTAAATCTTCCCAACCATAAAGTTGAAAACTATTATCAAAAAGTCCCGCTTTCTCTAGCCAATGTTTAGGAATGGCGACGTTACCAGTGGCGAAAAAAGCTGCGGAAAAATCCGTGATTTTATAGGGTTCTGCCGTGGGATGCTCGAAATTGCAGGTATTAATTACTGCACCATAAGTGAAAAAGCGATCACTCTTTAACTTTTCCCGCCCCTGTAATAGTGCATTTGCGTGAGCTTGGAGAAAATTTGGCAATACGACTAAATCACTATCAATAAAAATAATTGTGTCCCCTAGTGCCTTTTTCACTCCCAAATTACGCGCCGCAGCAGGCCCAGCGTGGTTTTGTTCAAAACACTGCACGTGGGGAAATTCGGCTTGATGTGCGGCTAACCATTCCAATGTGCCATCGGTAGAGCCATCATCTACTAAAACAATTTCGTAATTGGTTACAGAACTGGATGCACTCAATTCCTGCACCTCTAAAGCCCGGAGGCACTTTTCTAAAATCGGCTGGCGATTATAAGTCGGTATAACAACGCTAAAAAACACAGTCTCACCCACAAGAATATTACCCATCTCCAGCATAGGACAACAGAGTCATGAACACTGTTCCTTGTGTGGGAGGTGTGGGGAGATAGAAGCTAATTGATATATATTTCTATTAAACAATAATATCAGTCTGAAAAAATACAGGTTTATAAATTTAAATTAACCAATATATAACCTGTTGTTAATACTTGTTGATTAAGTTGTACTTGACTCAATAAGTCTTACCTGGACGAGTAGCAAATCAGTTGATATCTGTGATTAAGTGCAGGTAAAGATGAGAGAAATTTCTCTAATTTATTAGCCTGTTGCTTGAACAAACCGCTCCTACTAGTAAGAAGTTAAGTCAACACAAACTGTATAAGCACTAAACGGAGTACCTAATAAATGAAAGGTCATCTTCACCCAAAGAATAATATAACTATCAATCCATCTGGTAACGAGTCAATCCTGGACGTGATTGGTCGTGCTACTCTCAAACGTCGTCGCTTTGTAATGACAGCTGTAGGTACATCAGCCCTAACTGTTTTAGGTGATATTTCTCTTGGAAGTTTTCTGCAAACTGTAGAAGCAGCACCAGTTCCACCAGGACTTGGCTTTCCTGGTATGGGTTTCGAGAGCATTGAGCCAAATCTGCTCAACCCAGCAACAGGACTATTGGAAAAGGATCTTGTCACCGTTCCTAGAGGTTACACAGCCAGAGTTTTAGTTGCTTGGGGTGATCCCATTATGCCTGGTGCGCCAGACTGGTTCCCAGATGCTTCCCAGGATGCAGCAGCACAAGAAAAGCAAATGGGAATGAACCACGATGGTATGCACTTATTCCCGCTACCCGGACGAGCCTATCTCAACCGGACAGCAGGTTTACCAGTACCTGTTGAAGGTCGCGCATATAACAATCGGGGAATACTTTGTGTTAACCATGAGTATACCCAAGAAGCTTTCCTTCATACCGGTGGTAATACAAGTAACGACCAGATGACTATTGAGAAAGCCAGAAAGTCTCAGGCTGCTCATGGTATGTCTGTTCTAGAGATAGCCAAAGACAGATTTGGTAATAACTGGAGTGTTGATCGCAATTCTCGTTATGGTCGCCGGATTACTGGTAACACAGAAATGCGCGTTTCTGGCCCTGCGGCTGGTGATGCGTTGATGAAATCTAAGAAATTTTCTATTCAACCTAATGGATCATTTGAAATTGGTACTAATGATGGCTACACTGCCTATGGTACTCTCAACAACTGCGCCCACGGTGTAACTCCCTGGGGTACTTACCTCACCTGTGAAGAGAATTTCCAAAGTTATTTTGCTAACCGGACATTTACTAACCAGCAAGAAGATGATGTGAATAACAACGTACTTGCTAGTCTAGGTCTGGAAGGGAAAAAAGCTGATATCATTAATGACCAAAAACGATACGGTATTCCCGCAGCCTCTAACAATTATCGTTGGCCTGTGGTTGACCCACGTTTTGATGCTTTTGACAATCCCCTGGAACCCCATTTATTTGGTTGGGTAGTGGAGATTGATCCTTATGATCCCAACAGCACACCTGTGAAACGCACCTCTATGGGTCGATTCCGACACGAGAGCGCTCAATATGTTGTAGACGATAACAACAATTTGGCTTTCTATCAGGGTGACGACAACGTAAACGAGTATATCTATAAGTTCGTTTGCTCTAAGCAATACAATACACAAGTTCGGACTGCTAACCGTGACTTGCTTGACCACGGTACTCTCTATGTTGCCAAATTCAATGATAATGGCAGTGGTGAATGGCTACCTTTGGTTTACGGTCAACGGGGTTTAACACCAGAGAACGGATTTAATAGTCAAGCGGAAGTGCTGATTAAAACCAGACAGGCTGCGGACAGAGTGGGTGCAACTATGATGGACCGCCCAGAGTGGCTTGGTGTTCGTCCTCGCATTGGCGGATTTAATGAACTTGAAATCTACTGCACCTTGACCAACAACAGTCGTCGTGGCACAGAACCTGCTTCTGCGAATGTCCCCGGAGGTATTAATCCTGCTGGTAGTGCGCGTCCTCCCGTTGATGCTGCTAACCCACGTCCTAATAACTCTTATGGTCACGTTATCCGTTGGCGGGAAACTGGACGCAGTGTTACAGCTACTACCTTCAATTGGGATATTTATATTTTGAATGGCGATAAGCAAAATCCCGACCCAATTCGCCAAGGTAACATCAATGGTGACGACTTCGGCTCACCCGATGGTTTGTGGTTCGACTACTACGGTCGTCTGTGGATTCAAACTGACCACGCTGGGACTGGGACTGGTGACTATATCAACATCGGTAGTAACTCAATGGTTTGTGCTAATCCTAATGATCCCAGAGAAGTAAAGCTCTTCCTGAGCAGCCCTACAGATTGTGAAGTGACTGGTGTGATTACTACACCCGATGGTAAAACCATGTTTGTTAACATTCAGCATCCAGGTTCTCGCGGAAGTGTTGCTAATCCTAACAGCAACAGTGACTGGCCACATAGTCAAGGTTATGGTCCTTCTGGTCGTCCTCGTTCTGCAACTGTGGTGATCACCCGTGATGATGGTGGTATTATTGGTGCTTAAATCTTTAATGGAGTTTTAGTTGAGTAATAGTTTAATGTTTAAATCCCTGAGTTTTTACGGAAACCGGGGATTTTTTTTAGGTGATTTTAACAACTGTTTATATATTTTGTTCTTAATTTTACCTGTTCTTAAATTAACAAATGGTAAGTTCATACTATTGTTATATCTGTACTGATGTTCAAAAGTTCTTGCTTTAAAATTTTAGGATTTTTCTCAAAAAAATAGTTGATTTATTTTTCTCAAAAAGTCTCGGATAAATATATATCCTGTTGCGGTGGAAAAGATTGTATTTGAGGACTAATGTTTCCATCTTATATGGGAATTTTGAGCTTACCGCTATGGATGCGGATGAGTGAATTTTGCTGTGATTGGTAATAATTTGGTTGTGAATGATGCTCTCACTGGAGTGGTGTAAATGCGGGTGTGCAGATGATGATCAAGAAATGCCACAATTTCAGCAAAAAACTAAACTTTTGTGGATAACAGCAGCTTTGCTGAGTGGTTTTTTTGTGGTTGAGTGGACTGTAGGTTTGTGGAGTAGAAGCTTATCTTTACAAGCTGATGCAGGACATATGTTTTCTGATGTTGCAGCTTTGGTAATATCGCTTTTGGCGAGTTATTTGGCACAGCAACCAGCTACGGGAAAAGCTACTTTTGGTTATCAACGGGTTGAAGTTTTAGCGGCTTTGTTAAATGGGTTGAGTTTACTGGCGATCGCTACTTTTATAACTTGGGAAGCAATCCAGCGCTGGCAACATCCTGGGGCGATTCTGGGCTTGCCAATGTTAGTAGTTGCAGTTATTGGTTTAATTATCAATTTACTAAATATTAGCTTGCTACATCCCCATTCTCATAATGATTTGAATTTGCGGGGAGCGTTGCTTCATATAATCGCTGATACTGCTAGTTCTGTGGGTGTAATTGTGGCGGCTGTGATGATTCATTTGTGGAATTGGTGGTGGGCTGATGTGGCTATTAGTTTAGTAGTGGCAATTTTGACTGGTGTGAGTGCATTACCTTTAGTTAAAGAAAGCATCAAGATTTTTCTGGAATATGCACCCAAAACAATTGACCCGGTGGAAGTAGAAAAATTAATTAAGTCTTTTCCCGGTGTTGTAGAAGTGGAAAAACTGCATATCTGGACAATTAACAGCAATAAAGTGATGCTGTGTGCCAACCTGACTGTAGAATGTGCGACAAATCAAGAGCGCGATCGCCTAATTAATAAATTGCAAATTCACCTCCAAGAAACTTTTAAAATCACGGAAATAACTTTGCAATTAACTAGCCCAACCAAACCTAGAAAACTTCCCCTACATCCATTGTTTAGCCAAGATTTATCACTGATGTTAGCGGCGAATAAATCTAATTAAATATAAATTTCTCCTTTAAATTCGATTTTAAACATGATGCTTATTGGCTTTTAAATTGTCAAAGCATATTATCACCAATTTATCAATTGGTTTTTACTTACTATGAGGTCTGTTAATCGATGAAAGATATTTCCAGATTCGGGTCTGTTTGGACTCGATTACAAGCAGGAGGAATGTCACTGGTATTAGTGCTATCTTGCTGGTTAGGAACAACAGTTCCGGCTTATTCTCAAACCTTTAATAATCTGCAAGATGAAGTGAGAATTTGGCCTACCAATAATTCTACTCTCTTGACAGACCAACGTTTTGACTTACGGGTAGAAACTACATTCCCGGCGGAATCTGGTCAAGAACCCACCTTAACTTCTCTCAGAATCAATGGGGTAGACTTCACCAATACATTTAGAGAAGGTATCAACCAACAGCTGCAATTACCCGGTGGTGAAATCGAAATCGGTAAACCAAGCAATGCAGCACTTTTTGGTCAAACACTGCGTAACTACTCATTTGAAACCCCTGGTACTTACGAAGTAGAGGCCAGAGTCAATATTGATGGGAGAAACGTTGTAGCACGCAATAGCTACAAAGTACAGCGCTTCCAACGCTCCGGTGAAGTTAGTCGAATCATCGTCCATGTCGGTGATGGTATGGGAGTTCCCCTGCGGACTGCGGCGCGGATTATGGAATACGGTGTTAAAGATGGTCAACCTGCTGACTATTTGCAAATTGAGAAAATGCCAGAATTGGGTTTAATGTCTACCCACTCTTTGGATAGTATTATTCCTGACTCTGCTAACACTGCTGCGGCTTGGGCTTCCGGTGTTAAAACCATCAATAACGCCATGAACGCGGTTCCTGACAACACACCAGGGAATCCCTTGGATAATCCCCGTGTGGAAACTTTACCACAGTACATGAAGCGCAAGTTTAATTGGGGTATTGGTTTAGCTACTACTGCTTATACTACTGATGCTACACCGGGAGCCTTTGGTACTAACATTATTGCTCGTGGTCGGGCTTTAGAGATTGCTCAAACTTATTTAGACTTGTTTGATGATAATTTCACTCTACCGGCTACTGGCTATCAAAGTTGGGAAGAATTATCTCAGCCTGTGGATGTGATCTTAGGGCCAGGCGCACGGGACTATATACCTGCATCACGGATTGCTGAGTTTAGAGATACTGTATCTCGCGCTCGCTCAGGTGGAGATGACCAAGACCTCAGCGTAGTTGCGGAAAACTTAGGCTACAGCGTAGTCAAAAATTTAAATGAAATGAATAGCGCTCCTAATAACCGTCCTATATTGGGACTATTTTTAGGAGATTTCCGTCCAGGTTCAGCTTTGGGAGCTTTAAATATCCCCTCTGAATTGGATTTGTTGATTTCTAGAGGTCGAGCCACCATTGAGGGACGTGGTGCTAATGAGCTTGATCCTCCTATTCCCCCAGAATTTGCCACCATTCCCACATTGAAGGAAATGGAACAAAAGGCGATCGCAGTTTTAGATCAGGTACATCCTGAAGGCTGGATCTTGCTTGTAGAATCTTCTCAAAGTGATAAGTTAGCCCATCCTCTAGATACTGACCGGACAATTTACGAAGTATTGGCACTTGATCAAGCAGTTGGTGCTGCGCGAGAATACGCCAGACGCTCTGGTAATACCCTGTTAATTGTGACTTCTGACCATGCTCAAGGTCAAACCGTTGGTGGTACTGTCGATAGCGTTGGTATCCGTGAAGGTCGAGTTGACCTCAGAGATGCGATGCGTTCCTTCGGTGGTGCTGGTTTTACTACCTATGTTGATGCTGACCGTAATGGTTTCCCCGATGATGCAACTCCTTCTAGTAAATTAGCCATCGGTGTTTCGGCTCGTCCAGTATTACGGACTGATTTCTTAACTGACGACTTCAACAGAGCGCCAGTAGCAGGTAATGATGGGACTGAAGTCAATCCCCAACGTGATCCCGATGGATTGTTGTTAACTGCTGATTTGCAACGTTCCACTACAGTTGCTAACCACACTGCTGATGATGTGGCGATCGCAGCTGAAGGCCCAGGTAGCACTTTATTCAACGGTACGATTGACAATATTCAAGTATTCCAACGGATGGCGGCCGCAATTTCTGGTGTACGCGATCGCAATAACTTAGCTCAGTTGTTAACCGAAGTCAGACCAGCGCCACAACCTCCTACACGTCCAGTGCGTCCAGCACGTCCAGAGCGTCCCGTGCGTCCCGTGCGATAATCTCACATCCTCATCAATTAATTGTCATCAGTGGAGAGTTGAGCTTTCCACTGATTGCAGAATACTCAAACTTAATTATTCATTAGTAGGTGGCAAATATGTTGAAACTCAAACTTCAGCCCAACTTTTGGAGCCTTCGCGCCAAGCAAATGCGACGATTCCTCACTGGCTTGTTAGTCTTATCTACTACAATCGGTGCGATCGCTATTCAGCAGCCTGCTATGGGTTTCTGGAACTCACCCCAAGGGGATAGCATAATTTATGGTCAAGTTGCTGACACACACAAATGGAACGGTGTACCAGGAGCAGATTTAGTAAATAATGCCAAAGTCACCATTAATACCCTTCCCAACCAAACAACTCGGACTGATGAAAAAGGTAACTTTTGGTTTAAGAACTTACCAGAGGCTAACTATGTTCTCAAAGTAAAATTACCCTACGACAAGAAAGAATACAGCTTTAGAACAGAAGTTCATGGCAAAACAGGTACATTCTTAGATGTCGCAATGGATGAAGAACATAACCTCAAAGAAATTGATTACTAAATGCTTTAATTAGCTATAGCAATCTTAAATAAGTTACGCCCCTAAATATCTCCGATTTCTTCCAGAAGTCGGGGATATAATTTTCTATCTATATGAAAATAAGGAGTTGGGAATAAACTTGAATTAACAGCAAATATAGCTGGGGAGTATCGTAGAGTTCGTTAGGATGAAATCCATAACGCACCATTATTAAGGCTTTTGGTGCCGTACTCTCCTCGCTATAGCGTCAGCCATGCCCCTTGGTCTATACACACCCTACCTGTTTGTAAGCGCAAAGCGCAGGCTACGCCAACAATAATCAAATAGTAGTTTTATATGAAAGTAGTTACGGTATTTATATTTAAGAACAGGTTAATTTAAGTTTAAAATATACTAATTAAAGAAATAATTGCCAATTAAAATTAACTACTTGACTAAGTAATTGTTTTTAAGTAATATGACTCTGTTGTAAAATTTACGCATTTAGGTTTTAACCTAAACTTATACTAAAGTGTGCTGATATATCATGTTCTTTCACTTGAGAAACTGGAGAGTAAGCACACCTTGAATTGCAGAGGTTAGGGTTAATATAATCACTTACACTATCAGCAAATGAAAGAGTCAAAATTCCCACAGCACACCGATAAAATGCGTAAACTTCCAGCACATTAAAGTTTCAATAACAGGAATATAAGTCAATGAAATTCAACAAAAAAGTAGCGATCGCCTTAGTTGCAGTTTCCGCTAGTGTATTTGGCTTTAGTTCTGTAGCTTCTGCTGGTGAAGGCGGCGCTGCTGGAGCTGTAGCAGCTACACTAGACACTGACGGTTTAGTAACTGAAATGGCAGCTGCTGGTGCTGTAGGCAAAAACGATGCAGCTGCTACAGCCACAGGTAACTTTGGTATCGTCTCAGCTTCCGCCTTGGGTAGCGCTGGTGTCATCCAATTAATCAGCGACAACGTATTTTTCTCCTTCGTCGGCTTAGACAGTTCTGAAACCGAAGTCTTCAACAGTGTTACTCTTGAAGGTAGTGCAGACACCGCTTTAGGTACTAGCCAAGCTAACTCCATTGCTACCTTCACCGAAACCCCCATCGGATCTCTTGAAACTGGATTCTAATTTGTCGAATTGCTAGTAATTTACTTGAGAAATCAAAATAAGAATTAGGGCATTAAGAATCGAAAAGAACCAATATCAGGAATTATACTGATATCTTCTTCAAATTCTCTCAACCCTAAATTTTTCCTTTTTATCAGTTAGGGACACGCGCTAAATTCGTGTCTCTAGCCCATTATATGGCAGAGAACAGGGAATAGGGAATAGAGAATAAATGATTTCGCTGGACAAAAGATTAAAGTTGCCATTTGTATTGTTATTTAGTTCATCTACAATATTTTTTACTAAAACTGCTAGTGCTGAGATATCTGCAAACATATTAGAAACTGAAATAGAATCATCTATAAGTTCCGAATATAATTTTAACTTAATTGCTAATCTTAAATATTTAGGGATATTTTCAGATAATTTTATTCAGAAAACACAAGTAACAGAACTAGCAAAAACTAATACTCAAATTCCCCCTTGTCCTCCCAGCAATAGTGAAAAACCAGAATTTAATCAAGTCAGGGATTTAGCCAAAACTGACTCTGAAATTAAGTATTGTCAAACATCCTCGAATAGTCAAGAAATAGCTCCATTAAATCCCTCAGCAGATACAGCAACTGGAGTGGATCAATTGCAACCTAATCCCAAGATAGTCGCATCTGAACAAAAATATATTATCCCTCCCAGAGTTGCTGATGAAGAAAAGATTCAGCCCCGCACAACTACTATACCTCTAAATGGTATATTAATTAATCATTTAACCACAAGACAATTCGGCGTAGGTTCTAGTTTTGGTAATAATCAAAATACAAGTTTTGATATTAACACCATCGTCAAATTAAGGGGAGAAGTTCAAGAAAACTTGACAACCAATAATATTTTTACCGTAGATCAAAGTGGAGAATATTTGCAACTGCGAACGGTGAGACAAAGCCGAGAAATTAACGTGAATCTCAGAGAACCTCGGACTATATTAGGTACAGAACTGCAATTAAGCATCACAGGTTCATGTATTTTACCTGGAAGTAACCCGGATCAAATATGTACATATACTCCTGGATTACGATCTGCTGATATTAACGCTGATACTTTAACACCCAATCGAATTACTCAAACTACAACAGTAGGTGATGTCGTAGAACCAGAAACACTAGCAGCAATTAGCCAACCAGGGTTTCAATCTGGTGCTGTTAATGGTGAAGAAATTGGCATAGATTTATTTTTACCTAATACGGGTTCATTTGTGGGGAACAGTACAGGAGATGATTTATCGATTGACAGAAGAGAAGAAATCAATAATACACCTGTAGCTACCTATTCTAGAGTCAGACAAATTGTCAAAGTGAATGACCGTGAAGCTGTTATGGGTAGGACAATACGGGGATTTAGTTTCATTTTAAATGATGACAATACTTTACTGAATACAGCCTTACAACTAGGTTATAATTTACTGCCTGATATTGTACCTAATATTGCTAGTTCGGAAAACCGGGTCAATTCCAATGTTAACAATAATTTGTTTTTAGCTGCTAATAATGCCCGACTTCCTGCTAATAGTTTAACTGCTTATCATGGGGGAATAGCTAGAGCCGAAAGTGTCCCGCCCCAAGCGACCAATTTAAGTGAAGTACCTGCTGCAACATTTAATGGGATTTGGTTGGGTGCATCACCTATTGTTAAACGCACATCGAATTTTATTACTAGTTTTCAAGAAATTAGCCCGCGCACAGTTTTATCCTCTGGTGGTGGAGAAGGGGGATTTGATTCTGATATCAGTTTCATTTCTCTGATTAATAATCAAGAATTTTCTACTGCCAATTTAGATAATTATTATACTCAAGTTTATGTGACAATTTTTAATCAAGAAGTGAATAATGTGTCATCGAATAGATATAGGGAAGAAACAGAATATGTACCACATCTCAGTTTTACAGGAAATATAACAGGGACACGGCAAGCTTTAAGATATTACACAGGTGTGATTAGTGCAGAGTCAATTAAGGCTTATGGTGGCTTAGATTTTACGAGAAATACTGCCAATGGATGGAATTTTTCTGGTGGTGTAATTGGCTATGTAAATCCAGATGTTGACTATTACAGCCAAGTTACAGGTAGTGTAGGAAAACGTTTTACCTTCAGTGGGAATAATAGTTTAGTTCTATCCACTGGAGTTAATTATGCTTTTGATAGAGAAACTCGCTCTAATGACTTTGTGAACTCCATTACATTGAGAGGGAGAGTGAATTTAGGGAATGTTTGGTTTGGTGTAACTAATTATTTTGGGGATATTTTGCCAGATGCAATTCAAAATACTCTGGTAACAAGTGTGGGGATTCAATTTAGCAATAATTTTTCGTTATCAGCATACTATAATCCCATCAATGAAAATTCAGCCCGTTCTCTCTATGGTGCGGGAGCGCAGTTACGACTGGGTACAAATCAGAATAGTCCGACACTCAACCTATCTTGGCGAAATAATCAGTATGACTATGGCAGAAATAACCCTAATCTAGAGTTGAAAACTAATGAGAATGTATTTACGGTGTTTTTGCGGGGGAATTTTTGAGGTGGGGAGTGGGGAGTGAGGATGAGAGGAAAATATTTTTCTGTGATGCCCGAATTTTAAACAAGTTAGATATGAGTTTGATACCTTATAATGATTACTCATTATTTGTTTTCCTAACTGGAGAAACCAATGGGTCGCGCTAAAAAGGTTGTCTTGGCATATTCTGGGGGTGTTGATACTTCTGTTTGTATCCCCTACCTGAAAAATGAGTGGGGTGTGGAAGAGGTGATTACTCTCGCCGCAGATTTAGGTCAGGGAGATGAATTGGAACCAGTTCGAGAAAAGGCGCTGAAATCGGGTGCGAGTCAGTCGTTAGTGGCTGATGTCAAAGAGAGTTTCATTAAAGATTATGCTTTTGCAGCGATTCAAGCCAATGCTTTATACGAAAATCGTTATCCTTTAGGGACTGCCCTGGCTCGTCCGCTCATTGCTAAGATATTAGTGGAAGCTGCTGAGAAATACGGTGCTGATGCGATCGCCCACGGTTGCACTGGTAAAGGTAATGATCAGGTTCGTTTTGACGTGGCTTGTGCGGCGCTAAATCCCAATTTGAAGATTCTCGCACCGGCTAGAGAATGGGGAATGAGTCGTGAGGAAACCATTGCTTATGGTGAAAAATTTGGTATCCCCTCACCGGTGAAAAAGTCTTCTCCTTACAGTATTGATAAAAATTTACTTGGTCGTAGTATTGAAGCGGGGATACTAGAAGATCCGGCTGTTGAACCACTGGAAGAAATTTATGAAATGACTCAGGCGATCGCTAATACGCCTAATGAACCAGAGTATATTGAAATTGGTTTTACTCGCGGTATTCCCACCAGTCTCAACGGGACAGCGAAAAATCCGGTTGATCTAATTGAACAACTTAATAAAGTTGTAGGCAATCATGGTATCGGCCGGATTGATATGATTGAGAACCGCTTAGTAGGGATTAAATCGCGGGAAATTTACGAATCACCGGCGATGTTAGTTCTGATTCAAGCACACCGAGATTTAGAAAGTCTGACTTTGACCGCAGATGTCAGCCATTACAAACGAGGTATTGAAGAAACTTACACTCAAATAGTTTATAACGGTCTTTGGTACAGCCCACTGAAAAGTGCCTTAGATGCCTTTATTCAAAAGACACAAGAACGAGTTGTAGGAACTGTACGGCTGAAACTTTTTAAAGGTAACGCCACTATAGTTGGACGCTGGAGTGATAGTTCACTTTATAGTCCAGACTTAGCCACCTATGGATCTGAAGACCAATTTGACCACAAAGCTGCTGAAGGCTTTATTTACGTTTGGGGTTTACCCACTCGCATTTGGGCGCAGCAAGTTAGGGGTTAGGGATTGGGGATTGGGGACTGGGGATTGGGGATTGGGGACTGGGGATTGGGGATTGGGGACTGGGTATTGGGGATTGGGTATTGGGGATTGGGTATTAAAAATCTTTCACCCTGCCCCCTGCACCCTGCCCCCTGCCTCTTCTCTGCTCCCACACTTCCCACACTTCCCACACTTTCCACACCCCCCTGCCTCTTCTCACTCCCCTGTGACTTTCTTGACTTGGCGGGATTCTAACCAGATGGTTATGGCAATTACCGCTACGAGAATGAGTAAAGCTGCGATCGCAAATTGACTCACCCAAGTAACTAACTGTTCTAGGGAAATAACTTTACCAGCAAAGAAAGCTAAAGTTACCATCACACTAGCCCAGGTTGTGGCTCCTGCTAAGTTATATAAAAAGAATTTGCCGAAGGGCATTTCAGCTATACCAGCTAGGGGAGCCGCAAAAATTCGTAGCAAGGCAAAAAATCGCCCAAAAAATACAGCTTTAGTGGCGTTTTCACTAAATTGTTGTTTAATACTTAACAATCGCTCGTCGGAGATCCGAAACAGTTTACCTATTTTCACCAGAAACGGCCAACCACCAACTTTACCAATCCAATAGCCGCAAGCACCACCAATGACAGCACCCACAATAGCATCACTGAGAACTAACCAATAATTCAGTTCCTCACTACCAGCGAGAAATCCGCCCACTAGGGTCACGGTTTCACCAGGAAGGGGAATGCCCAAATTTTCTAGCAAAATTCCCAGAAAAATCGCCCAGTAACCATACTGGTGGGCAAATTCCTGGATGTTTTCTAGGGAAATAAACTCAAGAGACATCCCGCACCACCGCGTTTACAATTTTTTACCTTTCTTATTTATATCTTGGCTCTTCTATAGGTGGCGTGTCAATCAATCCCCTCAAGGGAGTGCAGGGGTGCAGGGTGCAGGGTGCAGGGGGGAAAAAAGAGGCAAGGGAGCAGGGAGCAGGGAGCAGGGAGCAGGGGGGAAAATTCCTAATTCCTAATCCCTAATTCCTAATCCCTAATACCCAGTCCCCAATCCCCAGTCCCCAATCCCCAGTCCCCAATCCCCAATCCTCAGCTATATGTGCGATCGCCGGGATATATTACTACGCATACACGTTAGGACATAAACTGATCATAAAAGTTAGACACCAAAAGGCTTTTACCCCACTCCCTACTCCCTACTCCCCACTCCCTACTCCCTACTCCCTACTCCCTACTCCCTACCTTAGCCCTAGCTAGCATAAATACATACTTAGTGCTGTATAGTCCAGGGTTTTTATCAAATATTCATGGAAATTCCGCTATAATGTGAAAATATCATAAAAGATACGGTTGATACCGAAATTGCTAGGGCATTATGCCTATACTTAAGAGAGTTAAGAAAAAATATACGACATAAACACTGAAATAAATTGTCTCAACCCCAGAGCCATAACTCAATCAAGCTCAGAATCAAACAGTAATTTTGCCTTTGAGACTGAATCAGTATTGATGTTAAATTTCTGTTCTTTTACTTGTTCTATACATAACTAAACTCATGAGTATCTCACCAAATAAAGTAGTTTTATTTCAACCCCAAGGCAGTATCGATTTACAGGGTGGAACGGCTTTTAGTCAACAGATGCTAGCAGTTACACCCCAACCAGATCAACTCTGGGTTATTGATCTATCAGAAGTGGATTTCATGGACAGTTCAGGCTTAGTCCCATTAATTGATGGACTAACATCTGCACGTGAAATTGGTTGTCGTTTAGTTTTGTGCAATGTGCAAGCTCCGGTAAGATTGATTTTGGAACTAACACAACTAGATTCAGTGTTTGAAATTTTCGACACTTATGATGATATTTTCACCAATAATATAGACAAAAACTTAGCTTTAGCTAGCTAATTTAAAGCTGTAGAGATCATAAATGGTCGCAGTCAAGAGGGAATAGGGTTGAAACTTTTCACTCATAAAGGTTTCACTATTTCTTTTTTCCTGATTTCCAGGGAAATTTCTATAGCAGCCAAACTCACACTAAAATTTTCCATGATTGACCACTTCCCCAAAGGCAAGTGGTTTATTGTTGTTCAATAATTATCAAGGTTTCTAGACAGCAGAAATATTATTTGTCTCGGATAATGGGCGGCCAAAATTCGGTAAATCAATACCACTATGACTAGCTGTGCGAGTTTTAATGGCCAAGCGGTAACTTACACTTTGTAATTCTGCTTGTAGTTTGCGGTTTTCCCGTTGTAGAATAGCGACTTTTTCTCTAACTGGAGCCATACGCTCCTCAAACTTGCGACGGTAAATTTGCGGTAACTCTTGTACAACTTGCTCTAACATCCGACTACGGTCGGTGAGTTCTTGTACTGACTGGCGCAGTTGGTAGATTTCAGTATCACGGGTGGTAATTTGTTCTTGATAGAACGTTACCTGTTGCTCAACTGCTTGTAATTGTTCTTGTAATGCTTGCAGATGACTTGAATCCAATTCAGGTTCAGAGCGCTGCTGCATAAAGCTATTGTTACCCTTTACCAGTCGGAAGAGTTCTTGAGATAGCTGCTGTACTAATTGATCACGGAGCTGCAACTCTTGGCGCAGCTGCGATACCTCAGTAGAGAGAGCTTGGATGTTGGGTGTGTCAGTTTGGCTCACAGTGGCTTACAGCTCCCATTGACGAATGCTTGTCGAATTTTAGGTATAACTGCGATGGTATTGCTTTGAGCAATTAGTTGTTAATTTAGCATTCCCAACTTAACCCAGAATATGGCAACTGGTTAAATTTTTGTAAGATTTCTTGTTTTAAGTACTGAGTAATGAGTAATTAACACTCAATACCCAGCACCAGCGAAGGGGAAGTTTAGGCAGAAACGGGAACTGCTTCTTCAGCTTCTTCTACTGTTTCCTCTGGTACATCTTGCTTGATGGTTAAGTAACGAATTACCTCTTCACTCAAACGCATGGCACGTTCCATAGGAGCGATGGCTTTTCCTCCACCGATGTAGTTCATTTGAATGTAGATGCCATCCCGATGCTTTTTAATTTCATAAGCTAGGCGACGTTTACCACGATTTTGAATTTCTATATTTTCTGCACCTTGTTCAGTGAGCAAGTTCTGGTATTTAGTAACGGCTTGCTCTACCTGTTCATCTCCTAAATCAGGACGGAGAATGTAAATTGTTTCGTAAACTATGGACATGATTTTAAGTCACCTTATGGACGAAGGGGCTGCTGATGTGATTTTATACAAAAGTATCGTAAAAGATACAAGTAGTAATCAACATTTAAGCAACAAGGAACTATAATCTTACCAGTTTTCAATTTGAATCATGACCTAAGTCCGCAAAATTTGTATTTTTCATCTAAAACTGCCTGGAGGCGATGAGGGAGTCAGCCCACCCACGGGGCAAAAAGCCCTGATTTTACTAAAAAGGCTGGTTCACAAGTCAAAGATCAATAAAGTTAAGGGGATAGTACAGTTATACTTTCGCAATTGAAACTATAGTAATCAGTCTCAGTCAGGCTAAGGCCTACCAAAGACTCCAGATTGCTCCCGCTAACGGCTTTTAATCGCAGACAAAAGGATATTAATCAAGGTTATGGCGCAGCGCTATGTGCGAGTTCAAAATCTAGAAGGGAAGATTTACTATGGATTGCTACAACTATCCCTGAATGTGCAGGTGCTAGATGCTCCACCGTGGTTACAAGGGCAACCCACAGATTTAATTATAGAGCCAGAAAATTACCAAATTCTGACTCCCTGTGCGCCCTCAAAGGTTGTGGCGGTAGGCAAGAATTATGCAGATCATGCTGAAGAAATGGGAAGTACAGTCCCTCAAGAACCATTAATATTTCTGAAGCCATCAACGTCCTTGATTGCTACGGAAACAGAAATTATGTATCCACCCCAGTCGCAACGGGTAGATTATGAAGGTGAGTTAGCATTGGTGATTGGCGATCGCACCTGTGACTGCACAATAGAAGAAGCCCAAACCAAAATCTGGGGCTATACCATTGCTAACGATGTCACAGCGCGGGACTTACAACAAAAAGACGGCCAATGGACACGCGCCAAAGGTTTTGATACATTCTGTCCTTTAGGCCCTTGGATTGTCCGAGAATTGAATCCTGGGGCAAGATTGCAGACATTTTTGAATGAGGATGTTACCCCTGTACAATCTGCTGGTATTGATCAGATGGTGTTTGCCCCTGATGCTTTGGTGTCTTACATCAGTCAGGTGATGACACTATTACCAGGGGACGTGGTGCTAACTGGTACGCCAATGGGTGTGGGACAACTGCACGAAGGCGATCGCATCCGCATTGAAATTGAAGGCATTGGTCGCCTAGAAAATAAAGTAGCGAGGCGTTAACTATTAGCGGACTTGTAAATGCACTGCATCAGAAATTGCGGGAATTTCTGCATAACGCCCCAACAGGGATTGAGCAACAGAATAGACAACTGCTGCCACTATGCCCAGAAAAATGGTGTTAGAGATAATTTCTAAAGCAAAACTAGCACCAGGAATGGGACTGACAATTTGCAACACTATGGAACACAAGAATATAACAATGTTCAATAGAATAGCTTGCATAGTGTTGAAACGAATGAAGTGATTAATTTTTTCGTTTCTGACCACGAAGAAGAACAAACCAAAGAAAATAATCAGGCTGACAAAAGGCACATTACGATAAATTGCCAATATGGGACTCAATGGAATCAACAATAAAGTGAGGAAGGGAAAATCTCTGAACAAATAGCTCCCAAAGCCCATACCTTCAACCAAAGGTAGTACATAAGGTAAACAGGCAAAAATCCGGTCAGGAACTGTTGTAGACCCGCGCCAAGTCATGATCGTTTCTCCTATAGCTAAAATTTAAGACTTCTTCAGCTTAGGATAACGCAATTGCTTAGTGTTGCTGAAAAATAAGGATTATTCTATATCAGCAACGCGGAAACCCATCAGACATTCATATTGCGCTGGCTGCTGTGCTGTGAGTTGGCGAATTGCTTGACCGCATCGCAATTTACCCCCATACCAACGGGGTTGACCACTATCGTTAGCCAGTAAACAAGACTGACAAACTTGCGCCGGAGCAAGGATTTGATTATCCATTAAAATGACTAACATCGCATCCCTCCTAATAAATTTTGATTATGGGTGTTTATATTGCCCTGGAAGTGATGGGCGGTCAAAAGAAGCAGGGGATTGGGGATTGGGGATTGGGGATTGGGGATTGGGGATTGGGAACTAGGAAGTAAGAACTTTTCCCCCCTGCACCCTGCACCCATTCGGCTACGCTCACGGCAAGCCTGCCCCCTGTCTCTTCTTCCCCTCTGCCTCTTCGGTAAACAGAAAAAATGCCTAGTCAACTTGAATTTATTTTATGTTATGTATCACTAATATTAGTTATTTTGTAACAAATCATACAAAAACAGGGAGTGGGGAGTGGGGATTGGGACACTTCGGCATACTTCGACTTACTTCCCACACTTCCCATCGGTTGCTATACCTAGAAGGAAGGGGCTTTACACCGATTTTTTGGTAAAATTTTAAATTCAGGAAAAAATTTGCAGATAATTAAAAAGTCAGCACTAAAGAAATGGTGACTGAGGTGCAAAATTCCACCAAGGATAAATTTAAGTGACTAGAACAAATTCCGAATTTTTGGCTAACTCCGACCCGGCGATCGCCGAATTAATTAATCAAGAACTACAGCGCCAACGAGACCACCTAGAGTTAATCGCTAGCGAAAACTTTACTTCATCTGCTGTATTAGCAGCCCAAGGTTCAGTATTAACCAATAAATACGCTGAAGGATTACCCGGTAAGCGTTACTATGGCGGTTGTGAATTTGTCGATCAAGTGGAGCAAATCGCCATCGACAGAGCTAAACAGCTATTTGATGCGGCTCACGCCAATGTTCAACCCCATTCCGGCGCACAAGCAAATTTTGCAGTTTTTCTGACATTGCTGCAACCCGGGGACAAAATAATGGGGATGGATTTATCACATGGGGGACATCTTACCCACGGTTCCCCGGTGAACGTTTCCGGTAAATGGTTCCAAGTTTGCCACTATGGTGTTAGCCAAGAAACAGAACAGCTAGACTACGAACAAATTCGAGAGCAGGCGCTGAGGGAGCGTCCCAAGCTCTTAATTTGTGGATATTCCGCCTATCCCCGTGTGATTGATTTTGCTAAATTCCGCAGCATCGCTGATGAAGTGGGCGCTTACTTACTCGCAGATATTGCCCATATCGCCGGTTTAGTCGCTAGCGGTTTGCATCCTAATCCCATTCCTTTCTGTGATGTAGTGACAACAACTACTCATAAAACCCTCCGTGGCCCTCGTGGTGGGTTGATTTTGACCCGTGATGCAGAACTCGGTAAAAAGCTGGATAAATCTGTTTTCCCTGGTACTCAAGGCGGACCGCTAGAACACGTAATTGCAGGTAAAGCAGTAGCTTTTGGTGAAGCACTGAAGCCGGAATTTAAAGAGTATTCTGCTCAAGTAATTGAAAATGCCCGCGCCTTGGCCAGTCAACTGCAAAACCGTGGTTTAAAACTAGTGTCAAATGGTACAGACAATCATTTGATGTTAGTAGATTTACAGAATATTGGATTGACAGGAAAACAAGCTGACCAATTGGTGAGTCAGGTGAATATTACCGCCAATAAAAATACAGTTCCCTTTGACCCGCAATCACCATTTGTTACCAGTGGTTTGAGATTAGGTTCTCCAGCCATGACAACACGGGGTATGGGTGTCACAGAATTTACAGAAATTGGCAATATTATTGCTGACAGACTATTGTCGCCTGATTCTGAAACAGTAGCCGCAGATTGTCGCCAACGGGTAGCCGCATTGTGCGATCGCTTCCCCTTGTACTCACATCTCCAAATTCCTGTACCAGCCTTAGCATAAGGTATCAACGAGGGGGGAGGGGGAAGAAGAGGCAGGGGGCAGGGTGCAGGGTGCAGGGGGGAAGAAATACCCAGTCCCCAATCCCCAGTCCCCAGTCCCCAATCCCCAGTCCCCAATCCCTACTCCCTACTCCCCATCGTCGAATAAAGCCCTACCCAAACGCTGTAAAACTACAAGCGATCGCCCAGCTACAGGAATTGATTTATCATCAATATAGCGTTTACCTCGTTGTACAAAGCGTGGCTTAGTGGTGTCAATAATCGTCAGCCACTCCCAATTCTGCAACCCTTTGGGAAGAGAAAATTCCAACATTTCATGGTGAGCATTAAAGCACCACAAGAAAGAATCATCCAGAATGCGTTCCCCCCGTGGCCCAGGAGTAGCTATTTCTTCACCATTCAAGAAAATACCAATAGCCTTAGTAAAACCTTTATTCCACTGTTCCTCTGTCATCTGCTGACCATCGGGATTAAACCAACCAATGTCATGCACCCCAGAACCGTGAATAGCCCTACCTTGGAACCACTTCCGTCTCCGGAAAACTGGATGCTTGCGGCGAAAATCAATCAGCTGACGGGTGAAATCTAACAGCGCCTCATTTTCCTCTGGTAAATCCCAATCTAACCAAGAAACTTGATTATCTTGACAGTAGGTGTTGTTATTACCGCCTTGAGTCCGCCCCATTTCGTCCCCCATCACCAACATTGGTACACCTTGGGAAAGTAACAAAGTAGCGAGAAAGTTCCGCCGTTGCTGTTTCCGTAACTTGCGAATTACCGGATCATCAGTTTTCCCTTCTGCACCACAGTTCCAAGAGCGGTTATGATTTTCCCCATCCCGACTGTCTTCTCCATTAGCCTCATTGTGTTTTTCGTTGTAACTGACTAAATCATTCAGCGTAAAACCATCATGGGCTGTGACAAAATTAATACTAGCACTGGGATTGCGCCCGTTTAACTGATACAAGTCAGAACTACCCGTAAACCGATAGGCAAATTCTGCCAAACGACTATCTTCACCCCGCCAAAAGTCGCGCACAGTGTCCCTATATCTGCCATTCCATTCCGACCATAGCAGAGGAAATTCACCCACTTGATAGCCACCTTCACCCACATCCCAGGGTTCAGCAATCAATTTCACCTCTGCTAACACCGGGTCTTGGTGAATGATATCAAAGAAAGCCGCCAGCCTGTCAACTGCGTAGAGTTCTCGTGCTAGTGCTGAAGCTAAGTCAAAGCGGAAACCATCAACGTGCATTTCCAGCACCCAGTAACGCAGACTATCCATAATCAGTTTCAGCACCTGGGGATGGCGCACATTTAAAGAATTACCGCAACCAGTGAAGTCCATATAATAACGAGCATTTCCATCCACAAGGCGATAATAAGAGGTATTATCTATACCCCGCAGAGATAAGGTCGGCCCTAAATTATTGCCTTCCCCAGTATGGTTGTAAACTACATCTAAAATCACCTCAATACCGGCTTTGTGTAGTGCTTTTACCATCTGCTTAAACTCTTTTACCTGCTCTCCTTGACCCGGATTCGCACTATAGCCAGTGTAGGGAGCCAGATAACAAATAGAGTCATAACCCCAGTAGTTTCTGAGTCCTGTATCTACCAAGTGTCGGGGGTATGCCAGATAATGATGAACAGGCATTAATTCCACAGCTGTCACACCCAAAGATTGCAGATGAGAAATACTAGCCGGATGTGCGAGGCCAGCATAGGTTCCCCGTAGCTTAGAAGGAATTTCTGTGTGTAGTTTGGTAAAACCTTTAACATGGGCTTCATAAATTACCGTTTCGTGCCAAGGGGTCTGTAACAATTCATCCCCTTCCCAATCAAAGGATTCATCCACAACTACGGCTTTTGGTACGAGGTGCGCGTCATCCAGTTCCGAAAATCCCAAATCCTCTTGAGGATCATCCCAGCGATAGCCAAAAATTTCTTCCCCAAAACCGATTTCGCCATCTAGTGCTTTGGCGTAGGGGTCTATTAGCAGCTTATTGGGGTTAAAGCGATGCCCTTCTTGGGGGTTAAAGGGGCCGTGTACCCTAAATCCATATCGTTGTCCAGGGACGATTGCAGGTACGTAGCAATGCCAAGTAAAGTTACTAACTTCTGTGAGAGTGAGTCTAGTTTCTCTATCTTGCTGGTCAAACAGGCACAATTCAACTCCTGTAGCGTTTTCGGAGAATAGAGCAAAGTTAGTGCCTTTACCATCCCAAGTTGCTCCTAAAGGATAGGGTTTACCAGGCCAGAGAGAAAGATACATATCTTCGAGCTTCCTTGAAGGAAGAAATACACTTACTTCAGTATGAGACTAAGTGAGGAATTAGGGCAATACCAGTTTGTTTATTGTCTTGTATGGGGGAGGAATTTATAAAACTAATCTAAATTAACTGGAAATAGGATTATTAGGTAACATTATTTACGGTATGAAAGCCCATAATCAAGTATGAATAAACTCATTGTCAATTACTGATATTTAACAGATGGTTTTAAATAAAAGTTTGTTAGCTTTTATAGCTAGTATAATTGTTAGTTTTTTGATGATAAATTTAATCAGAAGTTGGAATTTACCTACTTTTGTAACTTTCAGTATGGCGATTTATGCCAGTTATATTTTGATGTTCTTGGCTATGTTACATCATTATATTTCTCAATCGAAAAAGGTCAAATAAAATATATAGCTGGGGAGTGGGGAGTAGGGAGTAGGGTAAAAGCCTTTCGGGGTCTAACTTTTATGATGAGTTTATTTCCTAACGTCCTTGGCGATTGCTATAGCAATCCCTGCAACTACTATCAGGATAAATAGTATAAGCCTGCATCCTACCTCTTATTGTCTACAAGGAAGTACGATAAATTTGTAGTTGTCTTTTCAAAATTCATAAAAATGTCTTTACGTCACACTTTATCAACACCTGATATTGATCTTTCTTATTTAGAGTGGAAGCAGGGTAAAGAACCTTTGCTGTTGTTACATGGTTTAGCTGATAACGCTTTGGTGTGGTCTAGTTTGGGAGATTACTTAGGGGCAGATTATCACATAGTTGCGCCGGATATGCGTGGTCATGGTGAAAGCACTAAACCAGAAGATGATTATAGCTTTACTAGTGCGATCGCAGATTTAGAAGCCTTAATAAATCATTTGGGATGGACTTCTGCACACATTGTCAGCCACTCATGGACTGGTAAACTAGCGGCTATTTGGGCGAGACAAAATCCAGAACGGTTACGCAGTATGGTTTTAGTTGACCCCATTTTTATCTGGAAAATGCCCAGTTTATTGCAATTAAGTTTTCCTTTGTTATACCGTTTCTTGTCTTTCCTCAAAGGTATGGGACCTTTTGCTAGTTACGCAGAAGCGGAAACACAAGCGCGTCAGTTAAAGCAATATGAGGGCTGGACTAGCTTACAACAGCAAGTATTTAAAGCCGGAATTGAACAAAAACCAGATGGGACTTGGGGGAGTAAATTTACTATCGCCGCCCGTGATGGAATTTTTAATGATGTTATGTGTGTTCCTGGTTTTATTGAATCTGTTGCTACTCCTAGCTTGTTCATACAGCCAGAAAAAGGTCTAAATCGGCAAAATTGGCAAATCAAACCTTATAAAACCCACCTGAAAAATTTCCGCCTGTTGCAGGTTCCTGGTAATCATTGGCCGTTTTTGACGGAACCTGAAGCCTTTAATCGCGCTATAGCTGAATTTTTAGCAGAATTTAAGTAGGTCAACAGTTATCAAGGGTTAAGCGCAGCACCACCCAACTTACATTTACTGAACCCAATCCCAATCATGAGTCTTTGTATTAATCCCGTTTGTCCTCAACCACATCACTCAGGTAATCGAGACCGTTTTTGTAAAAGTTGTGGTTCTCCCTTGGAATTGCTAGGACGTTATCGGGTGATAAGTCTGTTGAGTGAGAAAAATGGTTTTAGCAAAGTTTATGCTGCTGATGAACAAAGTACACCCAAAATCCTGAAAGTACTTGATCAACAGTTTTCCCATGATGCTGAAGCAGTGGAAATATTTTGCCAAGAAGCATCACTGTTAGAATGTCTGAATAATCCAGATATTCCCCCATTTGCAGGTTATTTTCAATATCAAACTAGAAATGGTTTAATTCTGCATTGTATTGTCATGGACAAAATTGACCAACCGCAGTTAGACGGGTGGTTACAGCAGCAAAACGGTCTAATTTCCCCAGCAGCATCTGTGGAATGGTTGAAACAATTTATCCCTATAAATGTGGTTAATGGTTCTCAAACTGATGTTAGTTTACCCCATTCTTCTAAGGATACTGAAAAATTACCTCTCACAGCCCTGTTTTCAGCTTTTATAGTTGCTTTGAGTTTACTAGGTTTAACAGCTTGGGCAACACTTTTACCCCAGTTTAGTAATTTATCAAAATCTACACAATCACCGCAAAGGAAAGGTATGGTTGATTATTTTGGTTATCAGGAAGGTAGGGATAGTCAAGGTAAGGTTGCTAAGTTTAATATAGCTGTTTTGTCAGTTAAATATAAATGGTTAGCTGGGAGTAATTTTCAACTTAAATATAATCAGAAAACTATTAGTATTGATGTTTTAAATTTACAGCTAGAGCAAGGGGGGATTCAGCAAATAATGACTGAGCCTAATGAAATTATTGCTGTGGGTATGGCTAGTTGTGGGGGAAATCCAGCAGTTCAAGAACGGAAGGCTTTAGAACGCTCTCAGCAAATTAAAGGTTTAGCAACTAGGTTATTTAGTAATACACCCAGTGTCCAAGGCTATCGTTTATTAAATCTGGGTCAATTTCAAGGTGTTAATTGTGAGGACAATCAAAATTTAACTGCATACCAAGGAACTGTGATGATTATTGGTGTGAAGGAAGCTTCAGCAGGTGTGATTCTCGATGAGGCTTTACGGGATAGGTTAGAAAATAAACCTTTTGCTGATTTTAAGTTAGAAGATTATTCTTTGGGTTCGGTTAAAGATTTTACTACTATAGCTGGGGAGTAGGGAGTGTGGGGAGTGTGGGGAGTTGTTTGACTGATATAGCAACCGCCAAGGTAGTTAGGACATTTCCTGTTCCCTGTTCCCTTAAAACCACAATTATGATGTCCTAACCAATATGTCCGTTATTATAGTTTAAATCAGTTACAAGGTAAGTGGATGCTAAAAGTAGCTCCTAGTCCTTTTCCTGGACTATCTGCGGTAATAGTACCTCCGTGTAATTCTACTAAATGACTGGCGATCGCTAAACCTAGTCCTAAACCAGTGTGTTTACCACTACAATCGGCTTGACGATACCTTTCAAAGACGTAGGGGAGAAATTCTGGGTCTATACCGCTACCTGTATCACTAACTTGGATGAGAATTGTAGACTGATCAGTTTTTGCCAGTTTTACTCTAATCTTCCCACCAGATGGGGTAAATTTAATGGCGTTGGCGAGTAAATTACCTAAAACTTGTAACAATCGGTTAGTATCACCCATAATCGGGGGGATGGTTTCTTCTATGAAAGATTCTAAATAAATATCCTTCCCATGAGCGGAGGGGTAAGCAGTTTCCACAGCAGCTTGAACGACGTTGACTAAATTGACTGGGTAAACTTCCAGATGCAATTCACCTCTGAGGATGCGAGACATATTCAATAGGTCTTCTAGGAGTTTAGCCTGACACTGGGCATTGCGTTCAATGGTTTCTAAGGCGTTGTTTATGGTATCAGGGTCTAGTTTGCGAGTTCGCAGCAATTTCGCCCAACCGAGAATAGCATTTAGTGGCGATCGCAAATCATGAGATACCATAGCTACAAACTCATCTTTAGTTTTATTAGCTGTCTCAGCTATGGCGCGGGCGACTGTTTCCATCTGTAATAGTCGGTCTCGTTCGGCTTCCAATTGCTTGCGGTCATCAATATCTGTACTAGTCCCAAACCACTGCACTACTTTTCCTTGTTCATTCTTAATGGGGACAGCTCTAATTAAATACCAACGATAGCTACCATCAAATTTTCTGTAGCGAATTTCCTGTTCATCAGGTTCTCCTCTTTGCAAAGCCTTCATCCATTCCGAAATAGCCAATTGCATATCATCTGGATGGATAATTTGTTTCCAGCCAAACCCTAAAGCTTGGGAAATCCTCTGTCCAGTAAATTCACACCATCGTTGGTTCACATACTCATATTCACCATGAATATTGCAAATCCAAACTATCTGCGGAATTAAATTAGACAAATAACGGTAGCGTTCCTCACTGCGTTGTAACTTCCGACTCAAATGAATATTTTTAATTGCTGAATGTATAGTTGACCGCAAACGCTCCCCTGTAGTTTGTCCCTTAACTAAATAGTCTTGGACACCACTTTTCATTGCTAGTACCGCCACAGATTCGTTACCATAACCAGTTAACATAATTACTGCTGGCATGATATTCTGTGATTGCTGTTTTAATTCCGCCAAAAATTCCAAACCATCTAAATCTGGCAGTAAGAAATCTAATAAAATCGCATCAAGGTGAAATTGCCGACATAATGTTAACGCACCTTCTCCCGATTCTTCTTCTAAAATTGTGTAAGTGTATTCTTGATCTTGCAGTAAATAACGACGATAAGCCAGGCGATCTTCAGGACAATCATCGACAATTAAAACAGTTAGCGGTTGCGCCATAACTAGTTGTTAACAGCATTAGGAAGTATGACAATATCCAGCCAATAAGTAATGAAAGTTTGAATAGTTTCCACCAATCTATTAATATCGATTGGCTTCAACATATAACTAGCAACGTAATAGCCATAACATATCTCTATATCTTTAGGATTAGATGATGTAGTAAATACAACCACAGGAATATATTTTAATTTTTGATCTTGCTTTATTTGTCTTAGTACTTCTCGCCCATCAGTTCCCGGTAAATTTAGATCGAGCAAAATTAGAGAGGGACGGGGAAATTTATTACTATCATTATAAATCCCGGTTTGGTAGAGAAATTCCAAGGCATCATCACCATCTGTACACCGAAAAATGGGATTAATTACAAGTTGTTTTTTCATAATTCTACTAAATGCTTCAAAGTCTTCATCGCTATCTTCAACTACTAATAAAGGTTCGGCAAAATTACCAATCATGGTGTTTATAAAACTTTCTAATGGAATAAAACATATTTAACAGGTAGCTATTGAAAAATCAAGACCTACTTTCATTGACTCCCTGCAATGTGAAATAAAAAGTGCTACCTTCGCCATAGGTTGAATCTAGCCAAATTTTACCTCCATGTCGTTCTACTATTTTTTTAGCAATAGTCAATCCCGCCCCAGTACCACCGCCATATTTGCTTGGTCCGTGCAGTCTTTTGAAAATCCTAAAAATTGCTTCAAAGTGTTTATCTCGAATACCAATTCCATTATCTCGGACGTAAAATGTAGTTGGTAAAAGTGGTTCATCTATATAACCAATGGAAATCCATTTTTCTGGTTTGTCGTTGTATTTAATAGAATTAGCAATTAAATTATTAAAAACTTCTCCAATTTGGATGCGATCGCAATACACTGTTGGTAGTAGTCTAGGAATGCGAATATCGATATTCATCTCCTCAATCCGAGCGGTGAATAAGTCTAAACTGCTATGTACCACATCATTTAGATTTGTTGGTTGCATGGAAAGATCCACTCTGGCCAAACGGGAAAAATGCAGCAGTGAATCAATTAAGTCCTCCATACGCTGCGTCAAACGAATCAAGGTTTTTAATTTCGTTTTACCTTCTTCATTAATAGTATCACCGTAATCTTCCATCAAGAAATTTGAATAATTGTGAATACCGCGCAGTGGTTCTTTTAAATCATGAGAAGCTATATAAGCAAAAGCATCTAATTCATGATTACTCCGTTCTAATTCCATATTTAGCTGCGCTAGTTCATCTGCTTTCCGTAGTACCACGCCAATAATTGCACTTCTCAACTCTAGAGCTGCATTCACTTCACAGGACTTCCAGGGATGGGATTTTAATAATACTATTTCTTGCCATAAATCAAAGGATTTTCGAGGAGATATACGGATACTACCATTTTCTTTTACTTCTACAGGTTTACGCGGATTTCCTCCCCAATTTACCGTTTGTACAACTTCTGGGCGAAACCATAAAACATAGTTTTTTTGACTTTTGGAAATGGAAAGTGCTATCAAACCGCTAGCGACATCTCGCAGTTTTTCCCCTTCTGAATAAACTTGTGCCAGGGAATCAGTGTAGAAAATTTCTTCATGCTGGTTCTGGTTGATCCATTCTACTAAATCTCGAATATCTTCTTGTCTAGGAGTTTTACCAACTGTGGAGTATTTACCCTCAAAACACACGGCTGCTCCTTCAGCATTCACCAGATTTAGCAGATTTAGTTCATTATTAATTAAACCGTCAATAAAGTTATTTTCTAGTGACATATACTCCACTAACTGGGAATGGCAATATTTTAAATTTATCTTATATTCTATATCTTCACTCTCTTCTTTAGCAGCCATTTCTAAAGATATAATTTGCCCCAAAAATTCACAGGCGTTACGAATTTCATAGGGAATATATTTAGGTAATTGATGATGACAGGCTATGAGTCCCCAGAGGTTGCCATTTTTCATAATGGAAATTGACATGGATGCACTCACACCCATATTTTGCATATATTCAATGTGTAAAGGTGAAACACTCCGTAATACTGATCTGCTCAAATCTAAAGGTGCATTAGTTACAGGATTATTGCTGGGTATAATTAAGGCAGGTTGATAATTGATATTAGGTATAATTCTGAGCCAATTTTGGCTATAAAGTTTTCTGGCTTGAGCGGGGATATCAGATGCTGGATAATGTAAGCCTAAATAAGATGTTAAATATTCTGGTTTTTCTTCGGCGATAACTGTACCGTGCCAATCTTGATCAAATCGATAGAGCATGACTCTATCAAACCCAGTAATTTCTTTAATTTCTTTAACAATAATTTGACTAATTTCTGCTAAATTAGATGCAGATTGTAATTTGGAAATTGCTACCTTGATTAAATGATAAAAAGTAAAAAATACATGACTTTTTTTTGCACTTGTCGGTTCTAATTCTAAAATTAATAGTCCATCGGAACGGTGAAGAATACCATCAAATTGACCAGGATTATTCTCTGCTGTATGAATGGTTAATTCAATGGGATTAAAACTTACTATTTCTTCCTGTTTGAGAGCATCTTTTAATAAATTAATTTGGTCTAATTGCAATAAAATATTGAGATTTTTCTTTAAGAGTTCATGCGGTTGTAAACCCAATAAACTAAATGTATTATCGCTGACTTGCAGAATAGTTAAATCTGGTTCTTTGAGAGTAAAAATAACTCCATGTGGTTGAATCAAGCCAGGAGTATGAATTGGATCTTGATTACAGTTACTGATATCAAATTGGAGCGGGATTGTAATATCGTTGGTACTCACGTTTAAATCCTGGTGATTATAAGTAGTCTTAAAATATTCGATGATATTCTAGGACAGCAGTTGTTTTCAGTTTTTCAACCATTTTTAATTCTTAAATATTCCCTATTCCCAGGATAACTATAGTAGAGAGATAATTAATGTGACTCATCCTCACGACTTATACTTGTGTGCAACCGCAGTTCACAATTCATGTAAAATTGCTCTATTTTCGTGTAAATCGCTATTTATCCAAGTGTAAATAAAGTTTACCGAATATTAATTAATATTAAAATTTTGCCAATAATCTGGATATAATTGACAATTTGTATAATTGGTGACTAAAAAAATAGCAAAATTGCTAGAGAGAAAGTAGCTGGCAGATTTGTTTGGTGGTAAAAAAATGATGCGATCGCAGTAAAATTGCCAGTGAAATGGTGTGTATTACAAGTCATTAAAATTTTTCCCACACCCAATGATTGATCGCAAATTTGCTGAATTTTGGCCATGTCAATAACTAATTTGCTCAGATTGGTATGTTGGTGGCTCGATATGGATTAAGATCCTCACGGGATTAAAACGTTGTTCTAATCGCCTTTCTACTTCTTCCGTAATTAGATGTGCCGTTTCCACATCCGGTGCGTCTACGATTAAATGCATTTCGATGAAGACTTGGCGACCGAGAACACCCCGTGAGGCGATGTTATGACAATTAATCACTCCTGGGACAGCAGTAGCGATCGCATGAATTTTTTGTGGTGCGATCGCCATTTGATCTACAAGCCAAGGTAAATTGCTTTTCACAACCGATAAACCAGTCCAAAATACCAACAAAGCCACAGGAAAAGCTAACACCACATCCAGCCATTGATAACCCAGCCAAACCCCTATTAAACCGCCAATTACAGTTATAGTTACCCAAACATCGCTCATGGTATGTGCCGCATCAGCAATCAAAATGGCACTACCAACCCGCTTACCTACACCACGTTCGTAAAAAGCCACAAAAATATTCACACCCAAGACAATCAGCAATAACCACAACTCTACAGGGGATATATTAACTGGTTCAGCACCCGCCATTATCCGCTCAACAGCACCCTGGAGAATTTGCCAGCAGGCTATGGCTAAAAAAGCTGCAATCCCTAAAGCCCCCACAGCTTCAAATTTCTGGTGTCCGTAAGGATGTTCCATATCCGGTTGAGGGGCAGAATATTTAGTAGCAACTAATCCTAAAATATTGTTAGCCCCATCAGTAACACTATGCAACGCATCGGCTAACAAGCTTAAAGAACCTGTCATGTACCCCAAAAATCCTTTCAATGCAATCACTAACAGGTTCAGTAATAAGGTAATTATTAACACCTTTTGCACTTCGCGGCGGTTGTCGTAAGTCATAAAACAGATTAAAAATTTGTTTCCATGACTACTAATATAAAACTTTCAGTGGAAATCAAGTATGTCAAAGTCTTATGCAGTCAGAGTTATATCTGTCTCTAGACTCCGGTTTTTTATAGCTTTAGTGCGATTAATTATAACTAAAATTTTGCTTTATCCCTGAGATATATAGGCGATCGCCATCACTATTACAGCCGATAATTATCATTAATCACAGTAATTTTTGGTATAAACTTGTTCACACAACCATGCCCAAATTTACTCAATGGCGGGAAACCTCCGCATTAAAAACTTCCTCTTCCGGTAACATAAGTAATGATCAGTAAGTCTTCACAAATAACTCATGTCTTCAACTCCTCTGACACTTAATCTACTTGAGGGTTCTGTGTCCTTCAGTTTTTCACCCCAAGCTGCACAGGAATTAAAGGTAGCAACGGATCAATTAATGGTAAGTCTCAAAGCTGTGGCTAATAAACCCACACCCGGAGGCGGTAAAGTTACTCCTCAACCTCCTCTGGAATATCGTCACACTGGAGAAGTATTTTTAGAAGTTTTTTGTAATCCTAATATTTGGCCGACTCCCTTTGCTGCTAAAGTCTTACTGACTATCCGCAATCTCAACATTCGCCTAACTACAGAAGCGGAACTAACGCGCCTAATTGAAGACGTTAACCAATATTTAGAGCAAGTAGGTTGATCATCAAAAAATTAGCGGGGGAGTTTAAGATGTTAAGCTACCCCGTTGACATACTTCCTCATCCTAAAATCTGATATTATCTGATTGAATATAGCAAAAATTAAGTTAAAAAAACGATGAACAACAGTAAGTAATTGTTCGTTTATTGAGTGCTGTTGATCTGCTTCAACTTCAGCTTTCATTTGCTGAGTGTGAAATATAGACACCCAAAGTAAACTCCCAATTCCCCATCTAAATCACAGACTATTTAGTCGTTCTCCCATTGTTCACGACCAATCAGATCGCCAATGCGATCGCGTAGTAAAAAGTCACATTTTTCTAACTCACATTCCACACAAACCCACTCTCTCGCTGGGATGTATTGGCAGAGGGTATATATTGGCTGTTGTCGGCTGACCATTCCTCTTTCCACCAGTCGGCGTGCTTCATCTTGGATCACGTCCAAAGAGTAGTAAGAGTAGTATTGAATAGAAGGCACCGTATTGACACTCATGGTTTTTACTCACAAAGTTTACAAGTAGATAGTGTTCCCATAAAATGCTGAGAACAAACATGACAAAGATTACACTTGTGGCTAGGATTTTGTAGTTTGCTATACGGAACTGATTTTATTTTGACGCTATATACCTTCAAATTATCTAAAGAAATGTTAAGAATGTCAACAAATCCTGACTACTAAGAAAGATTTCCCGGAATTTATGTTCCTAGTGTAGTTAAGTTAACTTGTTATTACCATAGTTTGACTCGTCTTAACTAAATCTCAAGGTCTGGCTGCTATTAACTCGAAACATAGTTATAGTGTGCAATACCCTGGTATAATGACCGCTTTTTACCCTCACCTCCTTGGCATGAGCGCTAATTTTTAGGCAACATATCATACTTTGGCTGAATTGACACCTAAAACCACCAAAAATTTAATCCTTTGCTGACTGGACTCAGATAAACCTCATATCGGCTTCAGGGTGTTAAGTTTTTGGCCCCTTGATATTTCCTCTATACCAGAGGGGAAGCTGTATGAAAGGGATGGTATCAACTCACTTATTCAAACAAATCATCATCTTCATCAGTAGTATGATCACCTGCTGTCAAATTTTGGGGCGATCGCTCATACTCCAACTTATTCAACAGCGATAGTACCTTAGTACCCCGTTCGATGGAATCATCCTCAATAAAAATCACTTCTGGGGTACGACGCAGCCTGACCCGTGAACCCAGTTCACTACGAACAAAGCCCGTTGCTGATTTTAAGCCAGCCATAGTTTCTGACTTCGCTTCTTCTGTACCATAAATACTCACATACACCTTAGCGTGTTGAAGATCGCCAGAAACATCTACATAGGTAACACTTACCATTCCCGTACCCACACGATCATCCTTAATACCGTGGAGTAGCATTTGGCTAACTTCCCGTTTAATCAACTCAGCAACGCGGGAAATGCGGCGATTAGTAGCCATAAAATCCTGCCTCCTCACAGAGGTTGTACAACATAATAGATATCAATTGGGGAAAACAGAGATCAACGCATTCCATACCCATAGCTACTGCCTATGGATCAAAAACCTCATACCTTCAGCTTAGACTGCACTCAAGCCCAGCATAGCCCGGACAGTGAGACTCACAAATACAAGGCTACCCACGAGGAAACCCAACAGAGCTATCAAAGTTACAGGGCGTTTTAACAGTGGCATTAAAGGCTCAATGGTGTTGAGAAACACCCCTAATAGGATAGTAATAAAGTAGCGGGGGTAGCGAAAGACGTTATCCCAAAATCCGTCAAACATTTGAATATAGACTGCCTTACTATACAATTACATTTGTTTTGATATCTATACAATTGTAATCTATGCCGCCCAAAAATTACTCAACTCCGATAAAATATGCTTCGGCGGCTATATTTGTTATATTGAGTAGCTGAGTTTTTGAGTTCAACTGCAAATAAATGGTAAGTCAAATCCCCAAAGAAACTTGCCCGCGTCCCTTTCTCAAGTGGGCAGGGGGGAAAGGTCGGTTAATCACACAATATATTGACTATTTTCCCAAGCACTATAAAACTTACTACGAGCCATTTTTAGGTGGTGGAGCTATTTTTTTCTATCTTCACCCTCCAGCAGCCCGATTAACTGATATTAACGCCGAATTAATTACTACTTATCGCTGTGTCAGAGATCATGTTGAAGAGTTAATCTCTTTGTTGCAAGCACATCAAAACAAGCATAATAAAGACTATTACTATGATGTGCGAGCCTATCCTGAAGGTAATGATATCGAAAAAGCGGCTCGGCTCATATATTTGAATAAAACCTGTTTTAATGGACTTTATCGAGTTAATTCCCAGGGTAAATTTAACGTCCCCGTGGGAAGATATAAAAATCCTAGTATTTGTGCTGAGAATATCCTCAGAACTGCTTCAGCCGCCCTTTCCACCTCGGAAATCGAACAAGCTGATTTTACAAATATCCTCAATTACGCCCAGAGTGGTGATGATTTTGTTTATTTTGATCCCCCATACTATCCTCTCAGTGAAACCAGCTATTTTACAGCCTATAGTAGCTATTCCTTTGGGGAAAATAAACAATTGCAACTCAGAGATATATTTGCAGAATTAGCCCAGCGTGGAGTCAAAGTTATGTTATCTAATTCCGATTGTGAATTTATTCGTAAACTTTATAGCGACTTTAATATTCACACAATATCAGCCACAAGGTCGATTAATTCTAATGCCAAAAAACGCGGAAAAATTACGGAAGTGTTAGTTACTTCTTATTAAAGGTAATTATTAAGTAGGTGGGCGAGGCAAAACCTAAATGTATAAAGCAATGTTAAGAGGAGAA
>NZ_CAWUOL010000053.1:0-35286 GCF_963923915.1 Nodularia chucula CCY0103
TATCTAATATATCTATTCTCTCTGGTTTCGTCAAGGGGTTATCCAAAGTTTTTTTTTTGCGGAGTCAGGCAATTGCATCAATGCCTGATTATGATTACGTTGTAAGCTATTCTTTGATCTGGAATATGGGCTAGTTAGATAACCCATTTGACATCTTTATACTGTCTTGAAGTGAAGTGACTGCAAAAGTCGTGTTCAGTAGTTATGCAAAATTCTAGCAGCCTGAAAGCTGAATAGTGGACAATCCTTTAACCCTTGCTTTAGATATTACCCTCTAAAAAGCAAGCTAGACAGACTAACTGGACGAAGGGAGAAATTCTTGGATGGTATCTTCTATCAACTCAAGAATGGCTGCAATTGGGAAGACCTACGCCCCTACTCGACAGTTTATTGGTATTACAGGCGATGGCGGGCTGACGGTCAAATGCTGGAATGGAGAGATGCTTTAAAGTTGTTGTTTTTGAAAGATATCGCAACCGCCAAGGTAATTAGAAAATTTCCTGTTCCCCGTTCCCTTAAAACCATAACAATGATGATGTCCTAACCAACCTAACCAATATATCTGTTGCCATGTAACTATTGTTTAACTTATTCAATCCGTAAATTCTTCCTCTAGTCAGAGGACATAATACTTAGAATGTTGCAAGATTAATGACATGGAGGAGAGTTAAATTAATAACTTCTTTCAATCAGACGTATACACAGTCAGTAAGTATAAATTATGAAAACTATATTTTTAACCGCAGCAGCGTTACTCAGTACGCTATCTTTCACTGCGCCTATTTCTGCTACAGAACAACTTACTCCCCAAGAACAATTGCTGGAAACGAGGGAATGTTATGGTTGCGATTTAACCAACGCTAACCTCAAAGGCGCTCACTTGATAGGTGTGGATTTGAGGAACGCTAATTTAACAGGTGCAAACTTGGAAGAAGCTAACCTAGAAGGTGCAGATTTAACAGGTGCAAACTTACATTCTGCTAATCTGATAGGAGCTTTTGCCAATGGTACTACTTTCGATTACGCAAATCTCACTAATGCCAATTTAAGCGAAGCTAACTTATATAATGCTCAAGTCAATGGTGCGGTAATGATTGGTACTAATATCAGTGGTGCTGATGGATTTGATATCAATCTAGGTATTGGTGGGGAAAAATAAGAGTTAAGAGTTAATGAATAACTCCTAACTCCTGAATTTTAGTCCCCAGTAATGGAAAGTTGATCGACCCAAATTTTGGGACAAACTCCACTAGGAGTAAGCTCTTCTTCTTTGTCTACATAAACAATTGACTTCAAAAGTTCTAAGAAATCACCAGCCACAGTTGCTGACTCAATACTGCTTCTCTCACCTTTGTTAACTAGCCAGCCATCAAAAGGCAGAGAGAAAGAGCCTTGTAAAGATTTTACTCCCGCGTGGAGAGCTTGCAAATCATCAATTAAAATCACATTTTCCGCAGTATCTAAACTTAAATCCTGTTCAGGTAATGTTGCTGCAAAAACATGATAAAAGTTAGGACTAACGCTGACCTTTGCGCCAATACTAGCGTTACCTGTAGGCTGGGTATTCATTCTTTTAGCCGTACCAGCGCTGTGCAGAAAACTTTTTAAAACACCATTTTCAATCAGCTTCACTTGACGAGTGGGAGTACCTTCACCGTCAAAGCTTTCCGCACCAATATTAGCTGGGTGCAGTGAATCATCATAAAGCGAGAGGAGGGGTGAAGCAATTTCTTTGCCTAAATCATCAGCTTTTGATAAGCTTTGATTATCCAATATGCTTTGAGCGTTGAACAAATTAGAAAACGCACCCAACAAACTTAAAAAAGCATCGGGAGAGAAAACAACTCGATATTTACCAGACTTGATTTTGTCATAATTCAAGTGGCTGATGGTTTTTTCTGCTGTTTCTTGGATACAACCCTGGATATCGAGATTATTTAAACTCCGTTCAATTCTAAATGCACTACCACTGCGGGGTTTTTTACCTTCTTCCTCAGTTTTGCTGTAAAGATAAATCGATGCTAAGGAATGAGATTCAGTTCTGGTTGCGCCATCACTGTTGAGATAAAACCTGTCAATATCTCTTTGGGCTAAACCATTGTAAGGTACACCCGTAATTGCTTCATGAGCTGCTAAAAGTTCTTTTTCGGCTCCCAGAAGGCTGTTAATTAACTCATTTACAGGTGCTTGGGGTGCTTTTTCCTGGTGTGTGTCGGGAAGAGCAACAGTTGCTTCTGGGCTAAAATCAGGAACATTTTCCTTGACACCAAAAAAACTAGCTTCATAGGCAGTTTTTAAAGCTAATTCTAGCCCTTTGGGGTCTACATCTGTGGTACTAGTAACACCCATTGTATTTTCTTCATTCCAGACACGCACCGTCACCCCAGAGCGATTGGAAGCTTTAACTTGTTTTGGCTCACCTTGATCTACTTGGACGCTAGTTTCATCAATGGTCGAGCCATAAATGTCAAACTTCTTGATACCAAGTTTACTAGCATTTTCCTTGGCATGATTAGCAATTTCATGAATACTGGGCATAGTCAATTTTAGATTGAGGATTTGATATATTGCAGTGCCAAAAATTTACTTTGTAAGTTTGTGCCTTGGTGGTGTGTTCAATCTTTTAGAAAACACTAAAACACCAAGACACTGAGAATTTTCTATCTACCGCCAACGGTGATGGAATCGACTTTAATATGGGGTTGTCCGACGGTGGTGTAGATACTACCGCTCACGGAACCGCAGAAGCCGGGGGCTAATTCTAAGTCTTGGGAACATAAGGAAATTTTGTTCATGATTTCTTTGGCTTCACCAATGAGGATGGCTCCTTTGAGGGGTTTGGTGATTTTGCCATTTTCAATTAAATAAGCTTCATCTACCCCAAAGTTAAATTGACCTGTAGCCCCTACGCTACCGCCACCCATTTTTTTACAGTAAATGCCTTTATCAACGGAGTTAAATAAGTCTTCTGTGGTGTGTTCGCCAGGTGCAATGTAAGTGTTACGCATCCGACTAGCAGCAGCAAAGGTATAACTTTGGCGGCGACCACTTCCGGTTCTGGGGTGTCCGGTGCGGGAGGAACCTGTTCTATCGGCTAAGAAGTTTTTGAGAACTCCTTTTTCAATTAATAGGGTTCTTTGAGCTGGCATTCCTTCATCATCCATGTCAATGGTTCCGAAGGCATTTTCGGCTCGACCTTCGTCCCAGGCTGTGAGACTTTCGTGGGCAATTTTTTGGCCTTTTTTGTCGGCAAAGGGTGTGGTTTTACGTTCGATTTGGGTAGTTTCTAGTAGATGTCCACAGGCTTCGTGGAAAATTACCCCGCCGAAGTGATTGGCCATGATAATGGGGTATGTACCGGAATCTACATAGTCTGCATACAGCATTTTTCCGGCAGATTCGGCAATTTTCTCGGATGCTTCTTGATAATCCCAAGTTCTGAGGAAGTTAGCATCGCTAGTATTACCTGCGCGTTCACCAATGGAGGCACGATTTGCACCATCAGCACACAATAGGTTAAATCCTACTGATTGAGTCAGGCGAATATCACGGGCAAATGTGCCATCACTAGCTGCAACTAGGACTTCTTGCCAATCTCGGAAGTAGGAAGCCCGCCGGGATTGTACGTGGTTAGCTTTTTTCTTGAGGTGGGTAGTTCCATCTAAAAGGACTTCGCCCATTTCTTTGATGGAACTGCAAAGAGTTAACCAGCCATCTTTACCTCTTTTGGTGGCGTAGTCTCTGAGTAATTCTAGGTTGATTTCTGGGATGAAGGCGTTATGACCAGGTAGTTGTAGGCCTAGAATCGAAAGACCTTTTTCTAGGGCTGCTTTTAAACCGGAAAAGGACAGGTCGTTGGTGCTAACGTAACAGTCGGCTTTGCCGCGAAATACTCTGACTCCTGCACCTGTGGCTAAACTGGGTGAAATACTGGTGATCGCGTCGTCTTCTGCTAAACAACTGATATAGTTACGACGTTCTAAAAATACTTCGATGAAGTCAGCACCTGCGGCGCGTCCTAGTCCTAACAGGGTAGCCAGAGGGGCTTCCCAAGTTTCATCGAATCGCTCCGATGTGGAGGAGTATTGTAGTGTGGGGATTTGATTTGATAGAAGTAGCGTACTTGTAAGCATGGATAGCCTCGTCTGCTGGCGTTATCAGAGATTTGACTGAAAAAATCCTGGTCTGTTAACTCTAGCAAATTCCGAGGTGAGGAGTGAGGAGATTAGCTTGCTACATTCAAAACTTTTGGAGACTTTGTTTTTAAGTCTTTTAGTTGTTATTTTATTGTGAAGTAGTTCTTCCTTATCAAGTTTATGATAACAAGTTACAAAATAATTGTCAACCCCTCTTCTTCTCATTATTAGGCTATTCTGTGTACACTATGAGTAAAAAGTAAAAAAATCCAGAATTATTTCCCTGCTATCGAGGATTTATGTATGCATTTCTCGTCAGCACGATTATATTTTTCCCAGGAAGTTCAACAGTCTGATGAGCGGATTGATTTAGCAAAGGCGGCTTTGTATATTGCTCAAGAAGAATATCCTGATTTGAATGTTGCGGAATATCTCAATACGCTGGATAGAATGGCGGATGAGGTGGAAGAAGATTTATCTATTTCACGATATCCTCTGCAAATTATTCAAAGTATTAATCTATATCTTTACAGTAATTTAGGTTTTGCTGGTAATCGAACAAACTACTATGACCCGTGCAATAGCTTTTTAAATGATGTTATTGACCGCCGGATGGGGATTCCTATTACTTTGGCGCTGGTTTATCTAGAAATTGCCCGTAGGATTAATTTTCCTATGGTGGGTGTGGGAATGCCGGGACATTTCTTGATTCGCCCTGATATTCCAGATATGGAAATTTTTGTGGATGCGTTTAATGGGGGTGAGGTGATGTTTGCAGAAGATTGTGAAAACCAATTGTCTCAGGTGTTTCAGCAACCTGTGAGTTTACGTCCTGAGTTTTTAGCCCCGGTAAGTAATCGACAAATTTTGGCGCGGATGTTGAATAATTTGAAATATATTTACCTGAAAGAACAAAATTTAGCGAAAACTTTGGCGGCGGTTGAACGAGTTTTGTTGCTGTTTCCTGAGATGATTTTAGAAGTGCGCGATCGCGGTTTGCTTTACTATCAACTGGGACAATACGCCCAAGCTGTTGATAACTTGCAAACTTATTTGGACAAGGTTCCTGATGCTGAGGATGCTGTGGTGATTCGGCGGTTATTGGCTGAGTTAGGAAATGATTGGCTAATGACTAATGACTAATGATTCTGCAACTGCTTTGAGGCGGCGTAGTTGGGCTTGCATATCTGTTTTAGTCCAAGATGCGGCAAAGTTGTTGAATCCCCAATTGACTAGGGGGTGAGGAATATCAAATTCAAAACGGTTGACTAGGAGTGTTCCTTGTGGTGATGGTTGACATTCCCAGCGATCGCAACCTTGGAAAAATCCTTGAAATTCCCAAACTACTAAACCTGGTTCCCTTTCTATAACAATACTTCTCAGAGTAGGTTTAAGTAAAGGAATTTGCATGATAAACAAACTTTGACTACCAATATCCGTACTCCAGGAACCGTCGCCGAGAGGTTCGCAACGTAGCGCCGGATTTAACCAACGGTGCATGAGTGTTAAATCGGTAAAGCAGCGTTCCACTATTGCAGCTGTGGCATTAATTTGAATAGATTGTTCAAAAACTTGGGACATCCTAGATTGTTTATGCTGTTCCTCTACTTAGATTATCGCAAAATTGAGGTTTTGTAACGCCAGAATAAATGTATAATTTACTACAATAGCCTTATGAATATTTAATTTGATGTGATATTCCTTGACAAAACAAGAAACTAAATCAGCAAGTAAAAAAAATATCTGGGATCTCAACTGGATATATGTGTTTTTCGCCAATTTACTGGTAAATTGATAGACAAAACGTGAGTGAACTTACTGGGGCTAAGGATTCTTTGATATTCAGTCCTACTATAAGTATTGCAAGTGTTTTTGGTGACATCTTACCTTAATAACGGAAAACCATGAATACAACTTGGCAAGGAATAACCCAGTTGATAAACAGTGGTTTATCGATCAGGGGACAAAATTTTTTGGCACAAGCGCCCATTAACGAAGGAATCACTGAAGTACAAGGAATTGTGCAACAGGTAGTGGCGTTTACTCCTCGTTTATTAGGGGCGGCGGTACTTTTGCTAGTCGGTTGGTTGATTGCGTTGGCTGTGGCTGCATTCACCAAAGGAGTTCTGAATCGGACGAAGCTAGATAACCGGATTGCTGCGGGAATCACTGGACGTGAGGATATTCCTCAACTAGAGAAGTTAATCTCTGGCTTAGTTTTCTGGAGTATCATGCTACTGACGATTGTAGCTGTGTTACAAACTCTAGAATTAGAGGTAGCTTCTCGACCATTAAATAATTTACTTGATCAACTGATTGGCTTTTTGCCTAAGTTGGTGGGTGCGGGTATTCTTTTAGGGGTGGCTTGGTTAATAGCAACTATTGTCAAACTGGTGACAATCCTGGGTATTAAAAATCCTGCCCCCCACACTTCCCACACCTCCCACACTTCCCACACTCCCCAGCTATATCACCTCCTGATTGTTACCTTTTGTTGTAATTCTTCTTTAATCCGGTTAAGGATAGAACTTTCATCTAAATTATCTAAAATGCGACTAATAACTGCTTTTGGCCCTTCAGCCCCCCAAGTTGCCCCATTAGCCAAATAAACTTTAGTAACTTGCCCAATACCATAAGAAGAAACACCAGCTACACTAGCTTGAGTAATTGCCACTGATACATAAGGTAGAAAAGTAGCTCCAGCTGTAGCTGATGCGGAGATACCCAGCAAAGTTTTCAATCCACTCAAACCTAAATTTGCTAGTAACTCACTAAAACCAATACCACCCATACTTAGAGCAATTTTTTGGAGCAATTGTACAGCACCGCTTTCACTCATGGGGATGCCATAGAGTTTAGATAAACCCAAAATCAGAGAGATATCAATGGCTATGCTACTGAGTATATCCACAACAGTCACGGGATTGAGTGCGATCGCCACCGCCTTAGTCATTACAGCCTTCCAAATCAACTGATTAGCATTCTCTTCTCGAATGATCAACTTGCGCTCAATCAACTGGTCATTTACATTATCTGCATAAAGCATAGTATTGAGAGCAACCAAGGCTTTACCTTCACGGTGCAAAATCTCCAAAATTTTCAGCTTCAGTTCAGCCACCTGCGCCTTGCTATTACCTAACTTCACACCCCTAGAACCATCAGGACGAACAACCGCCGTCCTCACCACAGGAGATGCAGCTGTCATCACAATCTCTAGAGGGGTGAGTAACTCTTTCACCCGTTCATCCCGGATTTTATGATAAATTGCCATCCGGTCAGCTTCCGGATACTGGTCTACCTTATTAAATACCAGAATTATCGGTTTGCCAGCCTCCCGTAACTGAGACAGAGCCTCATGTTCTATCTTCGTCATATCCCCAGAAATCACAAACAGAATTAAATCTGCTTGTTTTGCTACTTGTTCCGCCAAAGCTGCACGGGTATCACCATCCACTTCATCCAATCCAGGAGTATCAATTAATTCCACCTGAGATTGACCATCCCCAGGTAGAATTACCCGTAAAGTGCGTTCATTTTCCCCAATACTCTCCTCAGTAATCTTCCAATTAACAGTTTGAGCATCACGAGTCACTCCATGCAGAGGGCCAGTTTCAAATACCGATTGTCCCACCAAAGCATTCAGTAGAGAAGACTTACCACGTCCCACCATGCCAAAGGCAGCAATTTGTACTACCATGCTGTCTAACTTATTCAGCATAGTTTCCAGGTCAGCCAATTCCACTTGCAAGCCGCGTTTTTCTTGGGGACTCAAGTCAAGATTGGTAACTAAATTTCGCAGTGCTGTTTGTGCTTGCTTATAGTTGAGTGACCTTTGAATTTCATCAAAACTAAAAATAGCACTATCTAATTCTTCCTCCCATGAGGATGGATTGCTCTGTTCAGGCTCAGGTACAGGTAATTTAGAAGTCATAATAAATTGAAAATTTGAATTTAGAATTTTGTCCTTATCTTCTTATCCTAGTTATTTTTAGCAGAGGACAGAGGCGAGAGAAGAGGAGGCGCAGGGTGTTGGAGGTGCAGGGGGAAAGATTGTTAAATACCCAATACCCAATACCCAGTCCCCAATACTCAGTCCCCAGTCCCCAATACCCAATACCCAATAACTAACAAAACGTCCTAAACTGAAAAATGCATCTAGTAGCGTTAGAATCTTGACTAAATCATCTGTGCGTAAAATAGTTATTGCCGGTAACTGGAAAATGTTCAAAACCCAGGCAGAAACCCAGGATTTTTTACAGGGATTTCTGCCTCACTTGGAGGAAATACCTTCAAGAAGAGAAGTAGTATTGTGTCCTCCTTTCACTAACTTAAACGTTTTATCGAAAAGTTTACATGGTAGCCTGATTCAATTAGGGGCGCAAAATGTTCACTGGGAAGAAAACGGAGCCTACACAGGAGAAATTTCTGCTCCTATGTTGACGGAACTTGGTGTACGTTTTGTTATTGTCGGTCACAGCGAAAGACGGCAATACTTTGGAGAAACAGACGCAACTGTGAATTTGCGCCTCAAAGCGGCTCAAAGGCACGGACTAACACCAATTCTATGTGTAGGAGAAACCAAACAACAACGAGATGCTGGGGAAACGGAATCACTGATTATCGCCCAGCTAGATAAAGACCTCATAGATGTGGATCAGCATAATTTAGTAATTGCCTATGAACCAATTTGGGCGATTGGTACTGGTGATACTTGTGAATCTGCTGAAGCTAATCGGGTCATTGGTTTAATTCGCAGTCAGTTGAAGAACCCCAATGTTTCAATTCAATATGGTGGCTCAGTGAAGCCAAATAATATTGATGAGATTATGGCTCAACCAGAAATTGATGGAGTTCTCGTCGGGGGAGCTAGTCTGGAAGCTGCAAGTTTTGCTCGCATTGTCAATTACAAGTAATTTGATATGTAACGCTTTTTCCCTGGCTGCGCCGGGGAATGCGTGTATCAATAGTTTCACATCTGCAAATTTTGATATGTCCAGCCAGTTAATAATTAGAGATCGCTGTTTTGTATGGGGACAGCGAACTTATTTAATGGGTGTTTTAAATGTCACACCTGATAGTTTTAGTGATGGTGGTTTGTTTAATAATAGCAGTGCCGCTTTAGCCCAAGCGCAAGCAATGGTGGATGCTGGTGTTGATATTATTGATGTTGGTGGTCAATCGACTCGACCAGGAGCAGCGCAAATAAGTCTAGCGGAAGAACTGGATAGAGTCTTGCCGATATTAGAAGTTTTGCGAGGAAGAATTTCAGTACCGATATCAGTAGATACTACTAGGGCTAATGTAGCTAAAGCAGCTATAGAAGCAGGAGCAGATATAATTAATGATATTTCGGGTGGCACATTTGATTTAGAGATGCTACCTACAGTAGCTAGTTTAGATGTGCCAATTATCTTGATGCATATTCAGGGAACACCCCAGACAATGCAACAGATGACTAATTATCAGGATTTAATGGCGGAAATTTCGAGTTTTTTAGCTAAACAAATTTTAGCTGCAACTGATGTAGGAATTGATACTGGAAAAATTATTATTGATCCAGGGATTGGTTTTGGCAAAAATTATGCACAAAATTTAGAAATTTTTCGGCAATTGGGACAATTAACAGGACTGAATTGTCCGATTTTAGTGGGAGCGTCTCGCAAAAGTTTTATTGGTCGGATTTTAAACCAACCCGATCCCCAAGCACGTGCTTGGGGAACAGCAGCTGCTTGTTGTGCGGCCATTGCTCATGGCGCTGATGTCCTCCGAGTTCACGATGTTCCAGAAATGCGGGATGTGTCACTGGTGGCTGATGCACTATGGAGACAACCAAGCTAAAATCAGAGTCTTACACATTACCATTTTCAGAACTTTTGCCAGGAGTTTCTTGAGATATAGAATCAGCAATTAACTGGTTATAAACTTCATTGGTTTTGCTGGGATCGACAAAAACAATTTTGGCATTATTGCTCTCACCTAGTCTTTGACTAGCTATAACATAATCTTGAGCGACTAAATACCTGAGAATTTCGCGGCTTTCAGGATTAGAACGTAAGGCTTCAGAAATAATTTGCATTGAGGTTTGAGTTCCTTGCGCTCGTTTAATGGCTGCATCACGTTCCCCTTCTGCTTCAAAAGCCAGCGCCCGTTTTTTGATTTCTGCGGCGCGCTCTTCTTCCATTGATTTTCGCACGCTTTCAGGGGGTGTAATGCTTTGAATATCTAAGCGGAGAATCTCTACTCCCCAATTTTCCGTGGTTTGATTCAACTGATTTAAAATGGCTATATCCATTTCTGTACGGGAAACATTGGTTTGTTCTACGGTATTTTGAGCGATGATTTCCCGGAGTGTGGTGGTTGCGAGTTGGTTAAGAGAGCCTTGGAGATCGTCGATTTCATAGAAACTTTTGACGATATCTCTAATACGCCAAAACAGAACAGCATCAACTTCTAGATAAATGTTGTCTCTGGTGATCACATTTTGGGGTTTGATATCTAGAAACTGCTCGCGGATTGTATCCTCCATGACAATTTGATCGACCAAAGGCACAATAAAGTTGAGTCCGGGGGAAAGTTTGCGATGATACCGCCCCAATCGTTCTACTAAGGCTTCGTTTCCTTGGTTAATCAGTTTGGCAGATCCTAAAGCATAGCCGATGAGTGCTAAGACTATAGCAATAATTGGCTCCATATATTCTCCTATCAGCCTTTGGGTAAATTGAGTGTAAAAGGATATGGTACTACTTTAGCTGCTGATTTCAGTCTCATGTTGTGAGGCTGTAATTTTATGTACATAAATGATATGGGTGAAAATTTTCACTTCATCAGTAGACTGAGCCAAGGTTGGATATTTCGGGGTAAATCGGAATTTAGACGGAGGGGAATTTCGGTTGTGGATAGAGATTGGGCGTAAGCTGGTGTGAGGAATTGTTGGTAAGTTGGGGCTTGTGGTGTGTCTTGTTTAACAAATGCTAAGGTGACACCACGGATTAATTGGCGTAAGGAGTTGGTTTCATCTCCCCGCTTTTCTCGGACGAGGGTTGTGGCTGCACTTATGGGATAGGCTGGGTCGGTAATGCTTAAGTGAGTAGCACCTATGGCTGTGAGAAGATACTTAGATCCGGAGATTTGGTTAAATGGTCTGAGTTGATGGGTGAGGGCTGGGGTAAGTGCGTCTTCGGTTCCGGCTAGGATGAGTACAGGTTGGGAAATTCTACTCATCCCGTTGCTACCAAAGAGTTGTCCGACTAGGGGGTTGAGTGCGATCGCCCTGCCGATGCGTTGATCTTGTAAATTTGGTTGATTCTCTGTTAAACTCGCGGCGGCACACTGCAACAAATCACCGGGGGATTCTCGAAACGAAAGGGCAGTTTTGCAAAAGTTTTGTAGTTGTTTTAAATCTAATTCTCCACCTACGAGGGCTAAAGCTGTATACCCTCCTAAAGAGTGACCAATGACAGTTGTTTTGTCTGTATTCAGTTTTCCTTGCAGTTTTCCTGGTTGAGTATTCAGTTTTTCTAATTCGTTGAGTAAAAAGCTGACATCTTTTGGTCGGTCTATAAATTCAGTAGCTGGTAATAGTTGGGCTAAGTTTGTTTGACGAGCCGCGTTATTGATGGCTAGAGAGTTACTTCCAGGATGTTCAATTGCAGCGACGGTGATTCCGTGAGATGCGAGATGATGGGCTAGATAGCTAAAAAAGCGGCGGTTGGCTCCAAATCCGTGAGAAATGACTACTAGTGGCCCTGGGGTGGAACTAGGACTGAAATAAATATCTACAGGAATGGTGCGATCGCCGGAGGCGGGGCTTTGCCCATCGCGTTTTCTGTCTTTAAGGGTGAGTGTCTGCTGCTCAACTGGTTTTTTTCCGGTAGCAGCTGGATCAAAGCTGGGCTGAAAGGAGGTATTATTTTCTACTGATAATTCCCGTGCTAGGACTAAACCCAGGGCTTGGTTTTGCAAGTTGCTAGCGTTAAATTGAAGGGCAATTTGCAGTGCTTGAGTGGCATCTACAGTAATATTTTGTTGGGGATAGGCGCGCAAAAAACCGATAGCGCTTAAACCGTTAACTCGACGTACAGCTAGGTACAGAGCCGATTGAATCCCTTCTATGGTACTACCTGGTATTGCTGCTTCCAAAGAGGAAACTAATTGTCTACCTTGGGGCGATCGCACTAATTCCGCCACAAATTTATCTGCAAAGTTTGGTTCTATTTGCAACCTTTGATTCAGTAATTGTCCTATCTGGGGAGTTAAGACAAAACTATATATTTGCAGGTGTTCTGGTAGTTTACCTGTTTGGGCAAATTTTTCTAAATCGGCGATCGCTACCGACTGCTGAAATGGACCAAAATGGATAGTAACTGTTTCTGCGGCGATCGCCGAGGGAATACTCACACCCCAGCTAACAGCTAGAGTTAATGTCCAGAGTAATCCTTTGAGGAAGGAAGTTTGAGGTAGATTTTTGCCCAACCGCATAAAATAATTAGACTCAAAAAGTAGTTCCATCACTTGACTACTAATATAGGTTTGAAGTTGCCATATTCAAATAATTTCAGCAACTTCAAACTCATGAGATCATCTTAAAAGAAACCGAATATAGCCCTGAATATTCCCAATAAACCGCCTAAAGGATTAAGCACCGTACCCACATTATCACCTGTGCGAGCTAAAGCAGAACGATTAACGATAATCACATCATTATTGCGGAGAATGGGATTCGTTTCTTCATTAATTCCCTGAGAAAAATCAACCTGCACTTCTCGCTTAGTCACAGAACCATTAGGATTGAGGCGAACTAAATCCACGGTAGTTTTTCTAGCTCTAGAATCGTTAAATCCACCAGCAGCCAACAAAGCCTGATTTAACGAGCTATTTGTCCTAACATTCACCGATCCAGGACTCTTAACTTCCCCAACCACACCAACTTGAATGGTAGCCGCAGATAAAGTAGTGTTAGCTAATTGAGTTGCTTCTGCGGTATTTACCTCAGTAGCAGTAGGAATAATCAGGGTATCCCCATCCTGTACAAGAATGTCTTGATCAACATCACCACTCTGCAATAATTGCCACAGGTCAATCTCTATATTTTGTGCTGAACCTGTTCTTGTGGGACGACGTAGCCTGAGACTGCGAACATCAGCTTGTGATGTAATTCCCCCAGCTACTTGCAACGCTCTCATCACAGTGGGTAAACCACCACCACCTTCTCCACCAGCACCGACAAGATAGGAACCAGGACGATTGACTTCCCCAATAATCGCTACAGTGCGGGGTGTAGCGGGACTAGCAGCAAAGTTAGCAGCAGATAAATTACGTGCTTCGGCAATGTTAAAGGTGGTTGCTGTTGGCACAAAAATTGTATCGCCATCCCGTAAAGTAATATCCTGATTGAGTCTACCAGTTTGAATCAGTTCCTTTAAATTCAGACTCACAACTTGCTCAGAGGAACGTCCTACCTTACGTCTTAATTGGACTTGAGTCACATCTGCGGCTAAGGTGACACCTTGAGCGGTGGTGAGTGCAGCTAACACTGTGGGATATTGGACACCGGGATTATTCCCCGCGCCTCCTTGTAAATTCAGAGTGTAAGAACCTGGCCGGGTGACTTCTCCGGCGACCAAAATATTAATGGGACGAGGCGATAACAGGTTGACTGAAATCAAGGGACGCTTGAGAAACCGAGAGTACCGCCGAGCAATTTCATCAGCAGCCTGTTCGGTAGTCAGACCCAGAACTGGTACACTGCCAATTAGAGGTAAGTTGATTGATCCACCAGGAGGTACTTGGTATTCGCCAGTATATTCTGGGACTTCAAATACATTTACACGAATCAGATCACCGCCTCCCAAAGTATAGTTAGTATCTATGGGGATAGATGGTGCGGCTGATTCTGCTGTTGGAAGTATTGGTTGTGTACCGGGTGATTCTGGTTGTAATGTAGGAAAGGTTGCTTGTGATATGAGTTGTCCCTGAGCTAGGCTGGCAGACGGCGCAGCAACATTGACAGCAGTTAACAAGGCTACACCCAAAAATGGCTGGGTGAGGGACTTTAGAAAACCTGTGTTAAGCATATTTACCTGAGACTCTGAGACTGTGATCGCCATAGTACTGCCTAAATATCTGAATTTTGAGTATACTGAATTATTTAATTTCCTTGATTCTATTGCCCCAACATTGTTATTTTCCTGGAAGGATGGCATTTTCCGGAATTATATTATTGTTTATCGTTGAATTTTTGGTAAAGTTCGCTTAAAGATGACTAAAAAAACAACTAACCCGCGTAATTTCCCGGTGTGATGTCATCGGGGTAGATCAGCGAGTTAGTTGAGGTCAACTACTATTAAGATGCAAATAGACTGATGATTTTAAGAACGAGGAGCGTTGAAGGCTTCCCAGGCGGCTTGGGCGGCACTTTGTAGGCGATCGCCAAAATCCGTCATTTCTTTAACCAGCAAGTGCCAGTTTTTCTCTGTTTCTTCTTGCATAGTAGTCCAGGAATTTTCCAGGCGATCGCGCGAAATCAGTTTTTCTCCCTCAATCCCTTCCCTAGCTTGGCGCACAGCATTAATATAGGTTTCACGGGTGAGAGTACCTGCTGATTCTGCTTCCCTTTCAGCACGTCGTTTCAGCGCTGCAATCAAAGCTTTAGTTTCTCGTTTTACTTCGTCAGTTTCACCAGCCATCTCTATTTCCACCATTTCACTAGTATCAGGAGTAACTTCGATAATATCTGTAGATTCTCTATGTTCGTTGTTGTTAGTATTCATCATTTCCATCTCCGGATTTATCAACTACTGTTTCTACTAAGGCTGAGATTGATTTGCCCAATTAAGAAAACCTCTTAATTTATGAGGACTTAGGAAAAATGCCCTAGTCAATGATTTCAACTCAAGTTATTGAAAGTTGTTGCTCTAATTTTAGTAATTCTTCAACTCTTGCGGCGGTAGCGGGGTGGCTAGAGAATAAGTTACCCAGAAACTCGCCAGAAATGGGATTAATAATTAATAACGGCTCAAAAGAGGGATTAGCATTTAAAGGTAATTGCTTGGCTGTAGCCTCTAACCTTTGCAGTGCTTTAGCTAAAGCGCGGGGATTACCTGTTAATCTGGCTGCGCCTGCATCGGCGGAAAACTCCCGTGTGCGCGAAATGGCTAACTGAATTATTGTGGCTGCTATGGGTGCAAGTAACACTGTTAACAATATCCCCAGAGGATTTCCACCTCTGTTACCGTCTCGTGAACCACCACCAAACCATAAGCTGTAACTTACTATTTGTGCCAAAAAGGAGATAGCCCCGGCTATTGTGGCGGCTACGGCTTGTGTGAGGGTGTCACGATTAGTAATATGAGTCAGTTCGTGAGCAATGACAGCTTCTAATTCATCATCTGGCAATATATTTAAAATGCCTTCAGTTACAGCCACAGCTGCGTGTTCTGGATCTCGTCCGGTAGCGAAAGCATTAGCAGTTTGGCTGGGAACAATGTAAACTCTGGGCATGGGAATGTGGGCGCGATCGCTCAGTTTCCTAACCATATAATATAGTCCTGGTGCTTGAGCTTCAGTCACAGGTTGGGCGCGGTAGACACTCAAGGCAATTTTATCTGATTGATACCAAGAGAACAAGTTAGTGACTGCTGCTAAACCAATTCCAATAATTAAGCCCCCAGCACCGCCAATTATCCAGTAACTAATAGCAATCAACAAACCACTCAGGACAGCTAACAAAGCCACAGTTTTGATTTGATTGTTCATATTTTGCTCTCCCGCTAATGCTGGATGAGATTTGTTAGAAAACAGCATCACTTTAGTCGCACACTGTAATTGTATCTAGTTCAAATCAGATATGGATGGAAAAAACTTGGAGATGAAGTACGGATTTCCCACTACAAATTTGGCATAGTATTTAGACTTATATGACCATATTTAAGTGTTCTAGATACTGTTTTGTACAAATAAAATAATATGTATGGCTGAACTTTAAAGTGCTATCATTTAATTAATGGCGATGGAGCTCGCCAAAACCGCCCTGAATGAGGCTAATGGCTCCTACTTTTCCGACTTGTTGCGGGGAGTAGGGCTTTGTTTTATCTGACTCCCTCGTAGCAAGTATTTCTCTACAAATTGCACGTTCAGGAGTCCTAGAAATGTTAGCCAGTGTATTGTGGATTTTAATTATGGGCTTTTTCTGCGGTCAATTAGCCCGGCGTTTAGGCGCTCCCCCTTTAATTGGGATGATTTTAATGGGGATAATTCTTAGCCCCCAAATGCTGAATCTAATTAGTCCAGAAATGCTGAATGCTGCTGATGACTTGAGAACTTTGGCAGTGATGATTATTCTGATGAAAGCAGGACTGGGGCTAGATAGAGAGAAATTAGCTCAACAGGGAACTGTCGCACTGCGGTTAGGTTTTTTACCAGCAACAACAGAAGCGATTGCGATCGCCTGTGCAGCGATGGTAATTTTTAAGTTCGACTTTTTCACTGGGCTACTTTTAGGCTGTGTTATTGGTGCAGAATCTCCAGCTGTGATTGTCCCTAGTATGCTGAGACTGAAAAGTTTAGGCTGGGGTGTGACTAAAGGCATACCCGATGCAATTTTAACAGGTAGTGCTTTATCTGATGTGCTGCTGTTACTGGTTTTTAGCTTGTTGTTGAGTTTCTTGGGTGATGGAGCTGTTGAGCCAATTAATCTTCCTGGGGGATTTAGCCTAACTCCCTTGCAACTGCTACCACTGCAAATAGTTATGCAGATTTTACTAGGAATAATATTCGGTTATTTAGCAGCCCGTTTATTAGTGATTCTGTTAGTTAAACAAAATTGGACTCAAAATGCTGTTCAGGATACCTTAATTGCTGCCAGCATTGCCTTATTCCTAGTAATTTCTGCTCACAGGTTGCCTTATTTTTCTGGTTATTTAGCAGCCATGAGTATGGGATTCTTCTTAATAGAAGTAGATGCACCTCTAGCCAGAAAATTACGTGGTGGCTTTGATAGCTTATGGATTGTCGCGGAAATTTTCTTATTTGTTTTATTAGGTGCAACTATTCAACTGCAAGTATTAGGAAATATTCTGATTCCAGGTTTAGCAATTTTAGCTATTGGTTTACTTGTGGGTCGGATGTTAGGTTGGTATCTTTCCACACTGGGCAGTAATTGGAATTGGCGGGAAAAACTGTTTTTATTACCAGGAAACTCACCTAAAGCCACAGTCCAAGCGGCCATTGGAGCAATTCCCCTGGCCCAAGGGATTACAGGAGGTGAGATAATTTTAGCGATCGCAGCCTTATCAATTTTAGTCACAGCTCCTTTAGGCGCTTGGGCAACTATGGCCTTTGCACCTAAATTATTATCTAGGGGAGAAGTTGATCCTACAAAAGTGACCGTTGTAAGTCCTACCCTATTACTTGCAGCAGTTGATACATCGGGTTTAGCTACAGCAGTGTTAACCAAAGTTGCAGATTTAGCACGACGCAGTAATGCAGAAGTGATTGTTGTGCATATAGTGAATCTACCCAATCAGCAAGAAATCTCCCAACTAGAGATACAAGTTCAACAGTTATTATCCGATATCAGATATCAATTTCTCACCCCCACAGGTACAGTCACCGAAGAAATTATGCGGATGGCGGAAGAACATCATGTCACTGCAATTGTCATGGGTAAACGGGGTAATCAGTCTTGGGATAAAGTCTTAATTGGTTCAGTATCACAATCAGTCATAGAAACTAGTTCTATACCTGTGATTCTCGTAGAAAATACGGTGTAAATTTTTACCCTATTTTCCCCTACTTGAGAGGAAGATTACCCAGAGGCGAAAGCTAATTTGCAGACAGCGTTTGTTCACTGCGTACTGTTTACTGTTTCTGGCTGTGTGTATTCACAAAATATATTTAATCCGATTTTGAGTATATACAAAACAATTACAGTGGCGATCGCCGGATCTATTGGTAATCCATTGGTGGTTGCAAGAGTTACTAGAGAAACAATGACACCGTATAGTAAGGGTGAACTCTTGGGATTTTTTGTGTATTCTTGGAGTTGAACACGAAAGCCATCATCATCGCAGAGTTCTTTTCGCAGTACCTTCAGCGTGACTTTCCAGAGAGATTTACCTTCTGACATTAATGTTTTGCCATTTTTCTCAATCCATAAATCCTCAAATGAGCGTTCAACTTTGCCGTTGTGTCTGGCTAAGTTATCTAGGGCGTACTTTGCGGGTGTGTAATCTTCCAATATTTCCCGCATAGCCATGATTTCGTTATTACTGATTTGCGCTTCCATGCTTTGGTTAGTTTTTTGGGTTAACTGCTCTAAATGACCTCAATTTTCAGACTTTAGCATTTATCGCGTTTTTTGTTGTGTCGATTGAACTTTGAGAATATGGATTTGTTTCGCGCATCAGCGTTCGCGCAGCGTGCCGGAGGCTCTAGCGAAGTACGAAGTACGTTAGGCGCAAAGGTAGGAAGGAAGAGAAGGGTAGCGACAACACACCCTACATACAACCGCAACGCCAAAGGCAAACGCGGCTACACAGACGAAACCCACCTCCGTAGGTTAAAAACTCTAATTTTCTCTTAGTCCGCGCAGGCGGACTTTGTTTGTATAGCCGCGACTTCTAGTCGCCCGGTACAAGATATGAAGATAATTAGTTATTAGGGATGTCTACAATGAGTCAATATGCAGATTAGCCAAGAACTATCTCTACCCAGTATGGGCTGTGGCACTTGGGCATGGGGTAATCAATTACTCTGGGGATATGATGAAAGTATGGATGAACAGTTACAAGCTGTTTTTAATCTCTGTGTTAGCAACGGTGTAACTTTGTTTGATACAGGCGATTCCTATGGGACTGGGCGATTAAATGGACGCAGTGAGTTACTGTTGGGACGATTTAGCAAGGAATATGAAGGGGTAAATCAAGATAATATTTGCATTGCTACTAAGCTGGCGGCTTACCCTTGGAGATGGACTCGTCAAGCAATGGTTAAGGCTTGTCAGGCTTCGGCGCAGCGTTTAGGGAAAAATGTCGATTTGGTGCAAATGCACTGGTCTACGGCTAATTATGCACCTTGGCAAGAATCAGGTTTGTTAGATGGTTTGGCTGATTTATATGAACAAGGTCTAGTGAAGGGGGTCGGTTTATCTAATTATGGTCCGAAACGGTTGCAATGGGTGCATGAAAAGTTTGCGGCGCGGGGTGTTCCGATTAAAACGCTGCAAGTTCAGTATTCTTTACTATCTACCTATCCTGTGACGGAATTAGGGTTAAAGGATGTTTGTGACGACTTGGGGATAAAGTTAATTGCCTATAGTCCTCTGGCTTTGGGGATTTTAACGGGGAAATATGCGGAGAAAGGGAGTTTTCCCAAGGGTATCCGGGGTTTATTATTTAGGCAGCTTTTACCAGGTGTGCGATCGCTTTTAGAATGTTTACGAGAGGTGGCTGCATCTAGAAATAAAACTATGTCTCAGGTAGCAATTAATTGGTGTATCTGTAAGGGTACTATTCCTATTCCTGGGGCGAAAAGTCTAGAACAAGCACAGCAAAATATTGGTGCTTTGGGTTGGCTGTTAGATTCGGGCGAAATTGCTGCTTTAGATCAAGCTGCTGCAAGTACGGATAAGAAAATGGTGCAAAATATTTTTCAAACTCAGTAGAAAATACCCCAGGCGATTGGAAATCGCGGCTATACAAACAAAGTCCGCCTGCACGGACTAAGATAAAACCAAGGTTTTCAACCCGCGTAGGCGGGTTTCGCCTGTGTAGCCGCGACTTCTAGTCGCCTGGTACAAGATAAGAGTCTACATTCTTTTTCACCAAACGTCTTTTATAAATCTTCGGGTAAAACCCATTTTGGTGGTTCGGTCATTTTTTTCCGCAGGCGTTCTTCTGCCATCGCCAGCATTTGGTCTAAAGAAGTCTCTTCGATAAATTTGCTCGTAGCTTCTTTAAACTCGATATGGGGGCATTTATCCCCTAATATACAGCCATTCACGCAGGCTTGAGCGCAATCAATTTGTTGTTCCACAGTGAATATCCTCTCTTTAAAATATGAGTTAAGAGTTGTGATTGATACTGTAAATCTCTAATCTTAATATCAAGTCTCCTTAATTGACTATGGTGACATGACTCCGACCTAAAGGTACTCAAGGTACGGAGCTACTAAGAATCACTTCTTAGTTTTCCTAGTTGCTTCCTTGGGACTGCGCTCAAGGCGAGTCTTACGGGTTTTCGACTTTGACCTAGACTGAATTTCTTCAGTCCCCGGCAAACCGTCTGCATAGGCGTTTTGGATTCCCGATTGCCCATCGGTACTAATTAATTTAATTCCTCTGTTTCTAATGACTTGACCACTAGCAACATCTCTATCAGTCGTGTAATTGCAACTAGGGCAATGATGCACTCTAACGCTCAAGTCTTTTCTAACTTCTGCACCACATTCAGGACACTCTTGAGAAGTTCCCCTAGCGCTAACTTCAGCAAAGAATTTACCACGTTTCCAACACACGTACTTGGTGATGGTTCGGAATTGTCCAAACCCAGCGTCAAGCATCTGTAACCCAAGCATTCCTTTTGCCAAAGTCCGGTAATCTAAATCTTCCATGAAGACCATATCACCAGCATCACAAAGAGCATGAGCTTGTTTGAAATGGTAATCTTTGCGGGTGTTATCAATCTTGTGGTGAAGTCTAGCAACCTTGATGCGTTGTTTCTCGTAATTTTTAGAGCGGTTCTTTTTCCGAGACAGCCTGCGTTGCAGCAATTTCAGCTGGCTTTGCATCACTTTCAGAAATTTGGGCGATTTGACAAGAACACCATCACTGGTTGCTAAAAACTTTTCCAGTCCTACATCTACCCCAATGGGATGACCATGCGGCATAGGACTGGGAATATTAACATCACATTGGATGTTGATAGAAGCGTACCAAACATTGGCTTTGTTAATTATCCGAACTTGTTTAACTACAAATCCATTTGGAATTGGGCGATGCAAGTTAATTGGAATCAGTCCCAGTTTAGGCAGTGCAATATGTACTCCTTGCACCGGGTTCTGTTTAAACTGAGGGAACAGCAAAGACTTGAACTGCCCAAATTTTTTAAATCTGGGAAACCCATGCCCAACTTTCTGAAATCCCTCCCATGCTCGGTGCAATTGTTTGAGTGTTTGCTGCAAAACCTGACTTGGTACTTCGCTTAATCGGGAAAATACTTTTTTAGCTTTTGGCAAAGCATTAAGCTGGCGCACTTCGCTAGGGAAAGGAACGTCCGCAGCTATGATATATTCATGACTAATCGAACATCTGTCAACCATGCATTTACGACTATTACACCAGTCCTTAATTTCCCGCAACCCATAGTTGTAGGCAACGCGACAAATATCCATCCACTCAAGAAGTGTCTGTTCTTGGGTGATAGTTGGGTAGATTCGATAGCGGTAATTCATGGTTAGCATTTCACTCTTATACCACATATTTACTAGCACTATTTTCTCTAGTAAATTAAAGCTGTGCTGCAAGCACGGGGTTTTAAACCCAATTATTCGATAAAATGGCGTTGCTGGAGTTGAATATGAAATCACCTCTTAAACTCCTCCCCTCTGCGCCTCTGGGTGAGTTAAATTCATATCTTAATTCAGCAACGCCATGATAAAACTGCTGCTACGCTAATAGCATATATATGAAATGTTTTGCTAACAAGGGCGCTCATGTCGGAACTCTTAGCTATTACTGGAACTATCGCCGCGATCGCAACGGCTGTAATTCCCCAACAAGGTAGCGTTAGTATTGTACGGGTATCTGGTTCCCAAGCAATGGCGATCGCCCAAGCTCTATTTTCCGCCCCTGGGCAGCAAGTTTGGGAAAGTCACCGCATTCTTTACGGTTATATCCGCCATCCCCAGACACAAGCATTGGTGGATGAAGCGCTGTTATTAATTATGCAAGCTCCCCGTTCTTATACTCGTGAGGATGTGGTAGAGTTCCATTGTCATGGCGGCATTATGGCAGTGCAGCAGGTCTTACAATTGTGTCTAGAACAGGGCGCTAGGCTGGCTCAACCGGGTGAATTTACGCTCCGAGCCTTTTTGAATGGACGGCTGGATTTAACCCAAGCTGAGAGTATAGCTGATTTAGTGGGTGCGCGATCGCCCCAAGCTGCTCAAACGGCTTTAGCTGGTTTACAGGGAAAATTAGCCTCTCCCATTCGGCAGTTACGCGCTAACTGTTTGGATATTTTGGCAGAGATTGAAGCTCGAATTGATTTTGAAGAAGACTTACCACCGTTGGATCATGAAGGCATCATATCAGATATTGATCACGTTGCCGCAGAAATTACTAAATTTTTAGCCACAAAGGATAAAGGCGAACTGCTGCGAACTGGGTTAAAAGTGGCAATTGTCGGACGACCAAATGTCGGTAAATCCAGTTTATTGAATGCTTGGAGTCAGAGCGATCGCGCCATTGTGACTGATTTACCAGGGACAACTCGTGATGTAGTAGAATCTCAGCTAGTTGTCGGGGGAATACCTGTGCAGGTGCTAGATACAGCTGGGATTCGGGAAACAGTAGACCAAGTAGAAAAAATAGGCGTAGAGCGATCGCGCCGGGCTGCAAATGCGGCTGATTTAGTATTATTAACTATTGACGCATCAGTAGGATGGACTGAAGCTGACCAGGAAATTTATCAACAAGTCCAACACCGCCCCTTAATTCTGATAATTAATAAAATTGACCTAATAAAAACACCCTTTAATATTGGTTTTAAATATCCCCAAAATATTCACCCAATTGTTACCACAGTAGCAGCAGAAAATCAAGGTATTGATGCCTTAGAAACAGCCATTTTAAACATCGTTGAAATGGGGAAAGTGCAAGCGGCTGATATGGATTTAGCAATTAACCAAAGACAAGCCGCAGCCTTAACTCAAGCTAAAATATCTTTAGAACAAGTACAAGTCACAATTACTGATCAATTACCCCTTGATTTCTGGACAATTGATTTACGTGGTGCAATTCAAGCATTAGGAGAAATTACCGGAGAGCAAGTTACAGAATCTGTACTTGATCGAATTTTTAGTAGATTTTGTATTGGTAAATAAAGCCATAATAATAAAACGCAGATGGACGCAGATCAACGCAGATAAATTTGTACTTGATTAGGCTACAAAATGCTACAATATTTTATTAAAGATGAAATATATGGCTTTTGGAAATACCCTTAGTTCTGCTAACGCCTTGATTATTGGTGCTAGTCAAGGTATCGGTTTAGGCTTTGTAAAAAAGTTACTTGTAGATTCTAGAATTAACAAAGTTTATGCAACCTACCGTCAACCAGCATCAGCACAAGAATTAATCGCTTTAAAAAATCAATATGCTGATAAATTAACTTGTTTATCTGTAGATATTACAGAAGAGGCGCAAATTGCAACAGCTATTTCAGAAATTCAAGCGGGAGTCAATAAGTTACACTTAGTAATTAACTGTGTGGGAATATTGCATGATGATACTTTCCAACCAGAAAAAAGTTTAAGACAGATTAATTCTGAAAACTTGTTGCGTTATTTCCAAGTTAATAGTATTGCTTCTATTCTGTTAGCTAAACACCTTTTGCCCTTATTTCGTCATAATGAACCTAGCGTTTTTGCCAGTATTTCTGCTAAATTAGCTAGTATTGGTGACAATAAAATTGGTGGCTGGTATGGCTACCGTGCTTCTAAAACTGCACTGAATATGTTTATGCGAACAGCAGCAATTGAGTATGGCAGAAGTTCTCCCCAAACCTTGATAGTTACTTTACATCCTGGGACAACAGATACACAACTATCCCGTCCATTTCAAAAAAACGTACCATCGGAAAAGCTGTTTTCAGTAGAACACTGCGTTGAACAATTGTTAATTGTCATAGAACAACTTAAAGAAGGGGATAGTGGAGAATTTTTCTCCTGGGATGGAAATAAGTTACCTTGGTAGCTGAGACTAACTAATACTGAAAAACCAAAGTCATGAAATTTTTTATTCCAGCCGCTAACGACCACACAAGAGCCGAAGATGTTTATCATAAAATTGCTACATTTGCCCAAGCACCAATTACTGAAAAGCGGATTTGGAAATTAAGCTGGGTGGAAAACGGTGTAAATATGCAAACTGAGGTGGGTAAACCTTTACCAGCCCCATATCAAACTGGTAAAGAGCTAGTTTTGGCTATATTTGCATCTGAAAACCTCTATAAAATTTGTACTTTGACTCATGGAGGTGTTAAGGGAGAACCTATTTTAGTTGTCAAAAATCCTCAAACATCAGCAACTTATTTTTCAGATGATTCTCAAAAATAATCGTTAATTAGTAAACTCAATTAACTTAAAGCCCCAGGGTTTCATCGCACCCAGAGCTATTTCTCTATCTACACCCTCATAAGCCTCCCATTCTGAGTCCTTATCTTTAGGATGTCCGTCACCTACATGACCTGCAACTTTAATCACTGGTACGCCAGCCAATTCATGGACTTCTAATCCTCTGGGAATCACTAACTGAACTTTATGACCTACGAATTTAGATGCACTAGAATTAGCTACAGATTGACGGACTAAACAAATATCCCCAGCAGTCCCCCAAGTAGTGGTGTAAATGTGGAGAAATGATATGTAGGCTTGTGGTTTGATGGCTCTTTTAAGAACTTGCACTTTCTTTATTCCTTACTTATAATGCTATTGCAATTAAAATACAGTTCCCTAATTATAGCTTTTGCCAGTGATGTTATAGCAAAATCCAAAAATCAAAAGTCCGTCACTGAGTTGGGTAATTTTTTCATAATCTCAACCCCTGGTTGTTACACTATTAGGACTTACGCACACTGCAAAAATTCTTGGCGTTCTTGGCGGCTTGGCGGTACAATAAATTTCAGCTTGCTAGCAATTCTAACTCAAGTCCTGACTATAATAAAAAAGTTTCAAACCTATTACCTACAAATCCTCAACGGCGATTAATTTATTTACCACGCCAAAACCCTTGGAAAAAGTAAAAAACGTTGATAATTAATTGTTCAATCCACAGTAGAATACGATCCAGCCACTGTAGCAGCTGTTCTAAAGGATGTTTATCGTAACCGACAAAAGTCGCTTCAACATCTATCCAGTCAGGCTGAAAATCAACTTGACTAGAGTTCCGCTTCTTAGTTAAGCCTTGAGAGTTACTTTTATGAGCAGTAAGATGGCGGCGAGACTGGGACTTTTGTAACGAAGCTGATTTACCTTGGGGTTTATTTTTACTCTGCTGGGAAGAAACAACTGATTTGTTAGTAATATTCTGGGAAGTACCAAATAAATCGGTAAAATTCAACCATGATTTTCTGCCTACATCCTGATTTTGTAACTCGTCAGTATCAGACAAATCAGGAAAACGGCTATGTAATTGCTGCTGAATATCTTGATGTTCTATTTGTTGGCGTTGACTAATACCAAAAAAGTAATTAATTGCAGCTGCAATTAATGCTGGAATATTCAGTTTATGGGTTTCTAAATCATTATTAATAGTGGCTACCTGTTCTCTACCATAAACAAATATGTTTAGTTGAGTTTGCAGCCCTTGGATAATTTTTTGGCTGCGTTGTTGCATGGGTATGAAAGCGGTGGTTTCCCACTTCGCCATTGATGCATCCAATGAGGCGATTAATTTATCAGTATTAGGTAAATCTGGGGATGTACTTTCAGGCAAAACTGGTAAAACTACTGCTATTTTGCCGGTTAGTTGTGCTAAAGTATGGTTAATTTTTCCTAATAATTTGTGCTGTGGTTGGTTGTAAGCCAATTGCCAAAAATGCCAATAATTACCAACTTCGGCAATAATCCGGGCGGTTAATTTTACTTGTTGCTGGGGTGTTAAAATATCTAAAATTTGATTATCGGCGGTGACAAGTACCAAATTACGGCTAACTAAGTTTGTAGCGATTCCCCGCATAACTGGTAAGTAGCGCTGGATATTTTCTGGGGAATTGTCAGCAGTTGCTAAGGGTTCCGCCTGACTCGCTGGGGGATGACGCAAAAGTTTTGACCGCACAAAAGCCCAAAAGTTTACAGGTGCTGGTTCAGATTTTGAGGATAAATTTTTAACTGCTCCTAAAACTTCTTGAATGGGGGTGTCAACATCTGGGGGAGTTTGGGGTTGTAACTGTAACTTGGGTGGTGCGGCTTTAGCCTCTAAAGTTTTGGGGGGTGGTGCTGTGGGATTCAATAGTCGATAAAGGGGGTAAAGTAATAGTTCTACACCCCACTGAGTTGCAACTTGTAAATGTCGGAAGCTGTGATCCCACTTTTGTGTCAACCGCCGAGATTGCAGGTGGACAAAGTTAAGTAGTCTGCTTTGATAACGGCCAGAGGAACCAGGAGACATGATGATGATTTGTAAGTTTGAGTCTTGTTGAGTTTTGAGACTCCCACTAAATAATAATGATTTTACGTGACTTTATTTTAACGAAAATATGACCCTGCCCCTATCAAAATTCCATAATGAACTGATTTTGGCAACTATTGACCAACTCCGCTCTTGTTCTCAAGTTAATGTTCAGTCTACTTGGTTATACCAGGAAGGTGAGGGCAATATTGTTAATCTTGCTACATCTGATTGGCAACTTGTGGAACTGAATGCTAAGGAACATATTGCTTGGAGTGGGGGAAAACAGGTGCTGTGGTTGCAGCAAAGGTTTGTAGTTCCGGAAAATTTACGGGGTTATCCGTTAACTGGTTTGTGTTTGCGGTTGGTGTTGCTGTGGTGGGCTGATTTGGCTGAGGTGTATGTGAATGGGGCGTTAGTGCTGGAGGGAGATTTATTTGATTGTTCCCCCAGGGTGTTACTGAGTGATGGGGTGAGTCCTGGTGAGGAATTTGTTGTAACTTTGCGTTTAGTAAGTCCTGGACATGATGATGGTGCTTTGGTGCGATCGCTCTTGGTCTATGAGTCTTATGATGATCGTAATCCTGATCCGGGGTTTTTGGCTGATGAGTTGGCGGTGGTACAGGTTTTTTTAAATCAGTTTGCACCGGATAGGTTGGGTGAATTGGCTGAGGGTTTGAGGGGAGTAACATACCGCCAAGTCGCCAAGAACGCCAAGGAAGAGGGATTAGGGTTGCGGGAGGTTTATCAGCGTTTATCCGCGTTCATCGGCGGTTTAAATTCTAAGATATATTTATTGGGTCATGCACATTTGGATTTAGCATGGCTTTGGCCTGTGAGTGATACTTGGAAGGCTGCACAAAATACTTTTGAGTCGGTGTTAAAGTTACAGGCTGCTTTTCCTGAGTTGATTTTTTGTCATTCCACCCCGGCGCTGTATGCTTGGGTTGAAGAACATCGCCCAGATTTGTTTAGCAAAATTCAAGCCCAGGTGACTGGGGGACGTTGGGAGGTTGTGGGCGGTTTTTGGGTGGAACCAGAATTGAATTTGATTTCTGGTGAGTCGATTGTGCGTCAGTTATTATATGGTCAGCGTTATACTCAAGCCAAGTTCGGTAAAATTTCTGCTGTGGCTTGGTTACCGGATACTTTTGGTTTTTGTGCGACTTTACCGCAGTTTTTGGTGAATGCGGGGATTGAGTTTTTTGTGACTCAGAAGTTACGCTGGAATGATACTACCCAGTTTGATTATGAGGCTTTTTGGTGGCGATCGCCTGACGGAAGTGAAATCTTTAGCGTCATGTCTGCACTCATCGGTCAAGGCATTGACCCGGTAAAAATGGCAGAATACCATTGTGAATGGCAAAGAAAAACTAGTTTAGCAGATTCTCTCTGGCTTCCTGGTGTCGGCGACCACGGCGGCGGTCCCACCCGTGATATGTTAGAAACTGCCCAACGCTGGCAAAGGTCTGTTGTTTTCCCCGATTTAGAATTTACCACTTGCGAAAAGTATTTACAGCAAATTAAAGATCAAGCAAACCTCACACCCACCTGGAATGATGAATTATACTTAGAGTTCCATCGCGGTTGCTACACTACCCACGCTGACCAAAAACGCTGGAATCGACGTTGTGAAGATTTACTCTATCAAGCAGAATTATTTGCTACTTTAGCCACCCTTAGCTGTGGGACGACATATCCCCAAGAGGAAATAGAAACCGCTTGGAAGCAAGTTTTATTTAACCAGTTTCACGATATTTTACCCGGTTCTTCCATTACCCAAGTTTATCAGGATGCACTCCCACAATGGCAGCAAGTAGAACAAGTGGGAACGAAAATATTACAAGAGTCTTTACTGGCGATCGCATCCTTAACCATTCTACCCCCACCCCCGCACCCAGAAGCACAAGCAATCTTTATTTTCAATCCTCTTAATTGGCAGCATTCTCAAGTCGTATCAGTAACCTTACCTGCAACTCACTCCCAATGGCAAGTCCATGATTTCCAGGGACAGCCAATAATTTCCCAACTCTCAGAAACATCAAAACTCCTGTTTCTCGCTGAAGCAATTCCCCCCGTAGGTTATCGCATCTTTTGGATTTCCCCCACATCCCCCACAGCACCACACCCCATTTCCCCAGACTGGATTTTAGAAAATGAATTTCTCAGGGTAACAATTAATCCTGAAACCGGAGACTTAGCCAGTGTCTTTGACAAAATCCAGCAACGGCAAGTTTTAAACGGTGCAGGTAATCAACTACAATCCTTTGCAGATAGGGGACAGTATTGGGACGCTTGGAATATTGATCCGAATTATGCCCAACATCCCTTACCACCCACACAGCTAAAATCCATCCAGTGGTTAGACCAAGGCTTAGTACAAAATCGTATCCGCGTAGTGCGTCAATTAGGTGAATCGGAATTTTGCCAAGATTATATTCTACAAGCAGGTTCACCACTATTGAAAATTGCCTCCACTGTGAATTGGCAAGAAAATCAAGTGATGGTAAAAGCCGCCTTTCCCCTAAATCTGCAAGCCGATTTTGCAACTTATGAAATCCCCTGCGGCACAATTCGTCGCCCTACTCAACCCCAAACACCCGCAGAACAAGCGAAATGGGAAGTACCCGCCTTGCGTTGGGCTGATCTAACCGCAGAAACAGACGCAGATATTTATGGTGTGAGTTTGCTAAATGATTGTAAATACGGTTATGATAGTAAAAATAATCAATTACGCCTCACCCTATTACGCAGTCCTAACTGGCCTGACCCAGAAACAGACAGAGGCAGACATCAATTCACCTACGCCTTATATCCCCACGCAGGTAATTGGGAATCAGCAAACACCGTCAAACATGGTTATGAGTTGAATATTCCCTTACAAGTAATCATTAATCCCCCCACCACGGAGAAGGATAGATCACAAACCAGTCCTGACCGGGTAAGTTTTCTGAATTTATCGGCGGAAAATCTCATCTTAATGGCCTTCAAACCCTCTGAGGACAACCCCCAGCAATTTATCCTCCGGTGTTACGAATGTCATGGAAAAATAGCCGAGTTATCCCTACAGAGTGACTTAGGACTGTATCTGGGAAATGCAGTAGATTTGTTAGAATCTAACTCATCTTTGCAACAAAACTTCATAATACAGCCTAAAAAAATAGTGACTTTTCAAGTCAACAGATACTAATCTTCGTGGTCTTCAAAGGGGTCTGCTAACTGCTTACTAGGAGGACCGAAGGAAATGTAAATAGCATAGGCCGTGACAGCAACCAAGGCAACGCCAACGGAAATACTAATAATTGCTGCGGGTTCCATGTCCATAAGTTGTTCCATAAATTGGGGATTAATTATGAGTGTTATTATCTCGGTTGATAGCCGACTTAGGTGACTATCACACTTGTCAAAGTATACTTTGTCTTAATTATCATAACATTTGTTTCACCTTCACTCACGGAATTAATTTTGCTGGCGGCAATTTATCAGGCAGGCGCGCCATGATAGTAGAATATTACCAGAAGATCAAAAAAAGCTTTGGTAACTCATATTAGGTGAACTATGGCACAACGCACTAGGTTGGGAGATATCCTCAAACCTTTAAATTCTGAATATGGTAAGGTTGCTCCCGGTTGGGGTACTACCCCTGTAATGGGTGTTTTTATGCTCCTATTTTTCGTGTTTTTGCTGATTATTCTGCAAGTTTACAACAAGTCTCTGTTGATTCAGGACGTAATGGTTGATTGGCGCAGTTTAGGCGGCTAACTTCATACACTGAAACTTGACCCGGCTTGACCGGGTTTTTTTATGAGTGTGGGGAGTGTGGGAGGTGTGGGAGGTGTGGGAGGTGTGGGGAGTGTGGGAGGTGTGGGAAGTGTGGGAGGTGTGGGGAGTGGGGGAGGTGTGGGGAGTGTGGGAGGTTTGGGTATTGGAAACTAAAAATCTTTCCCCCTGACTCTTCGGTAAGACCTTAACTAATTAGATTGACATGGCCTGAAATATGTCAGCATGGTAAATGACAGAGGAGGTTCAATTTCATTCTCCCCTGGCTAGTTGGACTAGATTCTATAATTTATAGGAGAAAGCACGTGAATGTATTTGGTATCGGTCTTCCAGAAATGGGACTAATTATGGTGGTGGCTTTATTAATCTTTGGCCCCAAGAAGTTACCAGAAATTGGTCGTAGTGTCGGTAAAGCAGTTCGCGGTTTTCAAGAAGCTTCTAGTGAGTTTCAAAACGAGTTTAAACGGGAAAGTGAACAGATCGAACAGGCGATGAAAACCTCTGCTCACATCGAACCGAAGGAACTGGAAGCAGCTAAAGCAGAACATGATGCTGCTGGTTCTTCCCCGGTGAGTTAGGAAGGCGTAGGTTAGGAAATGACAGAAGCTATTACAAAACCATCTTTGGTAATTCCACAATTAATTGTTGGGTTGGGAAATCCAGAGCCGAAGTATGACCAAACACGCCATAATATTGGTTTTGCTGCTATAGATGCACTGTCTCGGTCTTGGCAAATTCCCTTGGCGGAAAATCGGAAGTTTCAGGGTGAGTATGGTGAGGGTGTAGCCGCAGGGGGTCGTAAAGTCCGCTTACTAAAACCCTTGACTTACATGAATCTTTCTGGACAGTCTATCCAAGCTGTAACTAGTTGGTATAAATTACCGCCGGAGTCTGTGCTGGTGATTTATGATGATATGGATTTGCCTTTGGGTAAAACTCGTTTACGCTTGTCTGGTTCGGCTGGCGGACATAATGGTATGAAGAGTACCATCTCTCATCTTAACACCCAAAATTTTCCCCGTTTACGTATCGGCATTGGCAAACCCAATCATGGCGATAACTCCGAATCTATCTCTCATGTTTTAGGGAAATTTTCTGCTGCTGAAACTCCACTCATATCTCTTGTGCTTCAGTTTGTGGTTGAGTGTGCAGAATTTAGTCTCAAACAGGGTGTGGAAAAGGCGATGAATCGTTGTAATAGTCGTACTGTCGAGGTTGCTTGACAAATATACCCTCACCTCTGCATGGGGGTGGGGTACATCGATTTAAATATTTTGTCCCAATAGGTTAATTAAAAACGTCGGTTATGTCTGGCTGACACTAGTTTACGTTTGCGCTTTTCTAGAGGTGTTTCAAAGTGCCGACGAAACTTGACATCTGATAATATACCAGCTTTGGAAACCTGGCGTTTAAACCGACGCAAAGCTGAATCAATATTTTCGTTTTCTCCTAGAACGACTTGGGTCATTCTGACTGCATCCTCATAATCAATATTGTCTATTGCAATTTTAGTCGATTTCTCATGGGGAGTGGGGAGTGGGGAAAAACCTGGACTAGGAAAGTTTAAAAGCGGACTTTTCCTGTATTTAATAATTGATATCCAAATACTACTGAACCTAAAGCCATCAATAAATTCCACAGGCTCATTGGTCTTAAATATATCCGCCCACTCAATATAACTAAGACTAAGCCAGCAGCTAGTAAGAACCATCCTAGATTCCCGGTTTCTCTGCGGAAGAAAAATAGGGAAAAGATGCCGGAAATTATGGCTAAACTGGAAAGATTAGCCCGAAATTGGTAGTAAAAACCATAGTAACGGTTGAAAATGATCACATTTTGAGCAAAGAAGTAGATGCCTAGAATTAATAAACCTAACCCTATGATTTTAATCAGAAGTCTGCTCATATTTTTTATGTACTAAAAGATGCAAATCATCATGTCAATTATATGGGAATTTGGCTGGAGATACTGAAATTTATCAAAATTTTATTTTACTTAACGCAAATAAATTGCAGTGAATATACTGTTGCTGATTTTATGGTGTGGGTGATTCGGTGTCAATCTCTAAAGAAAGGGCTAGTTGGTAGAGTTCACGACGGGAAACAGAGGTGATTTTGGCTAGTTGTCGGCTGGCTTGCGATCGCGATATTCCTTGACTGATAATCGCTAATAATTCGGCTTTTAGTTGTGCTTCTGTGAGTTGCACTTGCTCAGGAGGCTTTCCGGCTAAGACTAGGGTAAATTCTCCTTGGGGTTCCCGTTGGCTGTAATGGGCGATCGCCTCGGCAATGGTTCCCCGCCAAAATTCTTCGTATAATTTAGTTAACTCCCGTGCAATCACAATTTGGCGATCGCCTGACCAAACAGTGGCAAAATCTTGTAAACTTTCCTGTAACCTATAGGGTGATTCATAGAAAATTAAAGTCCGGGATTCTGTCTGCAAAGACTCTAGAAATTCCCGCCGTTTTCCAGCTTTAGCTGGCAGAAAGCCTTCAAATGCAAACCTATCTGTGGGTAAACCCGATGCAATTAAAGCGGTAATGGCTGCACTCGCACCCGGAATCGGCACAACTGTGATCCCCGCCTCAACACAAGCTATCACTAATTCATAACCAGGATCAGAAACCGCCGGCATTCCCGCATCACTCACCAGTGCGATCGCCTGACCATTAGCCATATACTCTAATAACTCTGGGATACGACTGTGGCGGTTATGTTCGTGATAACTTATCTGCGGTGTTTTCACTTGAAAATGTTGCAGTAATTTCCCGGTGTGGCGTGTATCTTCGGCTGCAATTAAATCCACGTTTTGTAAAATTCGCACCGCCCGAAAAGTTATATCTTCCAGGTTGCCAATGGGTGTACCGACGATGTAAAGTGTTCCTGGTTTGGGATCGGTCTGCATGAGTGAAAAAGTAAGGATAAATGGTGTTGCTTTAAATATGGATTGGTATCACGCAGAGGCGCAGAGAATGAGAGTTTGAGGGGATAATAAATTAATTATCGATCTGGTGAGGCTGAAATATAACGAAAAAATGCCTAATTTCACATCCCATCGGGGGTTATTTGTCGGTTTAGTAACTTTGGATTTAATCTACCTCGCTGATTCTCCCCCTAGAAATAATCAGAAAATTGCCGCTACTGACTATACTTTAGCAGCCGGTGGTCCTGCTACAAATGGAGCGGTGACTTTTAGTTATTTAGGTAATCAAAGTCAAGTTTTGGGTGTGCTGGGTTGTCATCCCATAACGCAACTGATTAGGGGCGATTTGACAAATTATCAAGTGGCGATCGCTGATTTGGAACCTAGTATAATTACACCACCCCCTGTATCTTCCATTATTATCACTCAAAGCACAGGCGATCGCGCCGTAGTTTCCATGAATGCTGCTAAAACTCAAGCTAGCAGTGGATCTATCCCGGCTAATATTTTACAAGATATCGATATTATTTTAATTGATGGGCATCAAATGGCGGTGAGTATTACCATCGCTGAAATGGCGAAAGCGCAAAATATCCCCGTAGTAATTGATGGTGGAAGTTGGAAACCAGGGTTTGAGCAAGTTTTACCCTTTGTGGATTATGCTGTGTGTTCGGCTAACTTCTTTCCTCCCAACTGCAACACGGAAGCTGAAGTATTTCGTTATCTGAGTGGATTTAGTATTCCCCACATCGCCATCACTCACGGAGAACAACCCATTAGTTATTTCTCAACTCATACAATGGGTACTGTAGATGTTCCCCAAATACAGTCTGTGGATACTCTGGGTGCGGGGGATATTTTTCATGGTGCTTTCTGTCATCACATTTTACAGGAGAGTTTTACTGATGCTTTAGCACGAGCGGCTGAAGTTGCGGCTGATTCTTGTGGATCATTTGGAACTCGTCGTTGGATGGAAGTTTAACTAAGTTTACTAATTAAAAGGCGGGATAAATGAAAGATTTACAAGCAATATTAGCGATCGCGCGTCAAGTCGGTTGGGGTGCATCTGAGATACTGAAGAGTTATTATCATGGTACAGCAAAAAACCCTGAATTGGATGTACAGTATAAAGAAAATGAGCCTGTCACCCTTGCAGATATAGCTGTGAGTCGATATATTCTCGAACAATTACAATCAGCGTTAGGTCATGAAGATTTTGCCTATATCAGCGAAGAAACCTATGAATCGGAACTGACGGAAAAGTCAGCTAAATTAGTCTGGATTATTGATCCTTTAGATGGTACACGAGACTTTATTCAAAAAACTGGTGATTATGCCATACACATTGCTTTAGTCCAGGACAACCGCCCCATTTTAGCCGTTGTTGCCGTGCCAGAAGCAGAAAAGTTATATTTTGCTACTCTAGGCGGAGGTACATTTGTAGAAACGCCTAATGGAATTAACCCCATACAACTTACCTCCGGTAAACCCATTGCAGATTTAACCATAGTTGCTAGTCGCTCTCACCGCAATCCACCCTTAGATTATTTATTAGCAAAATTCCCCGCTCAAAATCATAAATCTGTGGGTAGTGTAGGTTGTAAAATTGCCACAATTCTCGAAAAACAAGCAGATGTTTACATTGCTCTTTCCGGCAAATCATGCCCTAAAGATTGGGATATTGCCGCCCCAGAACTGATTTTAACAGAAGCCGGCGGCCAATTTACTCACTTCGATGGCAGCTTGTTACAATACAACACCGGAGATATTAACCAATGGGGCGGATTGCTGGCCAGTAATGGAGAACATCACCAGATATTATGCGAAACAGCAGCCAATTTATTAGCTCATTTCCCAGATTAATTATGTATGGCTGGGGACTGGGAAGAGGCAGAGGGGTGCAGGGGGAAAGATTTTTAGTTTCCAATACCCACACTCCCCACACCTCTCACACCCTACCTCTCCTCCTGAGCGGTTGCTATAGTAGATCAAATTGCAAACCTGTTCCCCAGTCCCCAATCCCCAGTCCCCAATCCCCAATCCCCAATCCCCAATCCCCA
>NZ_CAWUOL010000054.1:0-34476 GCF_963923915.1 Nodularia chucula CCY0103
AAAACTACTATACCTGAATATGTAAAGTTTTGTAACGAGATTCAACATTTCTGATACCGGATATCTTCAAGAAATCGGGGATGTCAACCTCTCGGTGTTTGTTGGAAACCTGGAAATCAGGACTTTTAGGATAAAAAACCAAATATTGCCCTGAAAACCGAAAAAATACATACTAAAAATGTAGCTAAATATAAATCATAAATTACTAATTATTCATCTATGTACCAGGACTTTTCCCGTCAAAATCTCCGTGGACGTTCCTTTAAAGGTCAAAACCTTGAGGGTGCAAACTTTAGCTATGCAGATATCAGAGGGGCAAACTTTACGGGGGCTAATCTCAAAAATGCCAACTTTAGCCATGTTCAATGCGGACTACAAAAACGTTGGGCGATTTTTTTAGTCAGTGTTGCATGGTTTTCCTCTGTAATTTCCGGATCTTGTTTCACCTTGATTGGAACGTCAATTTCTCGAATATTTGACAGTTCAAGCCGAGAACTTAGTCCACTTTTAATTTGGACTCCCTTAATAGTAGTCATTATTGTTTTTATAGTTATCCTTGTCGAAGGATTAAACTCAGCCATCGCCAGAGCCAGAGGCATCGTCGGAGCCTTCGCCGGAGCCGGAGCGATCGCCGCAGCCTTCGCCATCGCGGAAGCCAGAGCTATCGCTATTGCGGAAGCCAGACCCATCGCCGGAGCCATCGCGGGAGCCATCACCGGAGCCATGGCCTACGCCGGAGCCAGAGTCTTCGCTGGAGCCAGAGTCAGAGCCATCACCGGAGCTATCGCCGCAGCCGGAGCTATCGCCGCAGCCATCGCTTTCGCCGCAGCCATCAACAGAGTCGAAACCGGAGGAGAAGACAGAGCCTTAGCCGAAGCCATGGCCTTCTTCATGCCCACATTCTTCGCAATCTTCATCGCCTTCGCCTTCGCCGGAGCCTTCGCTATCGCCATCACGGGAGCCTTTGCCGGAGCCTTCGCCATCACCGGAGCCTTCGCCATCAGGGGAGCCTTTGCCGGAGCCTTCGCCGGAGCCTTCGCCATCACTGGAGCCTTCGCTATCGCCGGAGCGGGAGCCATAGCCTTCGCCATTATCGGAACTTTAGTTAGCGCTTACATTGCTTGGCGAGCTATGAAAGGCGATGAAAAGAACTCTTTGATTCAAAAAAGTGCTGTTGCGTTTGCTGCTTTTAATGGTACAAGCTTTCGTGGTGCTGATTTAACAGATGCTAATTTCACAGCAGCCACACTTAAAAGTACAGATTTAAGAAAAGCAACTTTGATCCGCACCTGTTTTTAGAAAACAGAAAAACTCAACCGTGTACGGACTGGTTTCACTTAACCTTGAAAATGCACAACTTCAAAAATTGTTATTTTATCTGTGATGTGCGCTACTGGTAAAGCCTACGGCATACGACGTAAACGCTTTAGGGATACGTTAATTTGGAGAATTTATTTCTTGGAAGTCCCTTATCCACTAGTCAGGGATTATTAAAGATGAGTCCTTTTTAAAGCAATAGATAATTGGCGTAACCTTTCACTCACTTCCAAATTAGATTCTTGAGATTTTAAATGACCGGGAATTTCCGCCAAAAGCAGGGGATTTTCTTGTAACCATTCATTCATAGCCACCCCATCCCAAGTACCTTTCTTATCTCTAAATCTATCCACCAATCCCTTAATTTCTTGAATACAATAAGACTCAAAACCCGCAGCATCAAAAATTGCATAACGCAAGTATGCTTCTAAAGCATTAATATCATTTTCCACCTCAAAACTCACAGATGCTTGGGGAATATCCAAATCCTTCACAGATGTTTCTCTAGGGGTTTCCACTCCTAATACTTGTTGGCGAATATCCCGATTAAACAGTAAATCTGAGCCATATTTTACATATCTTTTCAAAACAGCATAAGCAGGTTCTTCACCAATATAGTAATTATCAACAATTTCAATATCTACACCCAGACTTTTGATGATTTGGTGGCGAGTATCACTATTAACTGGCCCTCTAATTAAAACTTCAGCCACTGGACGAGCAAAACGTAAAAACAACACACTTAAACTATTATCTAATTTAGCTAAAAAATAATCTTCTGAATTTTCAATCAATCTCGCTTTAACTTGCGGACTTCCCCATAATAAACTCCCCATGTATTCCACTAATTTCAAAGCCTCATTCCGTAATTCTAGAGCCAATTCATGGGCAATTACCGCTAAAACCCGACTAAAATTAGTATATAAATCATCACGCCAAGCAAAATTAGCTTTCATGCGGTCAAAATTAGGATTGGAATTAGCCAGAAAAATCACATCTCGCTTTTTAAATGTTTCCTCCCGAAGTTTCTGCATTTCGCTCTCCACAATTTGCAGATATCTATCTTGAAAGTTAGCGATTTGAATTAAGGAATCATTAGTTAAATAATCTGAAGGTTTGTTAACGACAGAATCATCATAGTATTTTTGCAAATCAGCTTTAATGTTCACCCATTTCTGATTCCACCATTCTGTAAATAATACCCGCCGATTATTTTCTGCAAACAACTTTGCATCTTCAGGATTTTCCGGGAATTTTTTACTAACTAAACTATAAATCTCTTCAGCCGTCTTAATAATTTTATTAATAGAAACTTCGCAACGTTTCTTTAAAATATCTACACGCTCAGTATTAATATAATTAAATATTTTCTCTTTAATTTCAGGAATCCCCGTAGCATATTGCTGGATAAATTCTTCCTCAGTAACTCCAGTTAAACGTTGTAAACGAGCTTGGATCATACTAGCATCGCCAATTTCTGATTTAGTTTGTTCTCCAGCCAAGTTATTTAAAATCAGATATGCACCAGCAGAACCATATACAATACGTTCAGGAGGAAGTTTTGCCCGTTTTAACCAATCTTGGGATGCTTCTTCAATGTGGGTTTTCAGTGCTTCTGCGCTACCTAGTGCATCAATGCGACTTAAAAATACAAACAGCTTATCTGCAACGGTGACATTTTTATCACCCTGTTCAGTAAATTTAATAATTTCTAGTTCCTTTTCTCTCAGACTGGTAAAACGCTGTACCAATATCACCGCGTCACAGTCGGAAAGCATTTGTTGTGCTTCATCCACGTGCTTGGCTAAACCGGAATCTAAACCAGGAACATCATAAAAAACAATACCTTCAGCCTGTGCAAGTTTGTTAGTATAAAGTCGAGCTTCTAAAACTGCATGAGCATATTTTTCATCAGCTACATATTTTTTTAAAGGTTCCTTAATATCTTCTAATCTCGTAAAGCTAAAAGTGCGATCGCCTTCCGTTCTCACTTGTTCTAAAGTTATTTCATGATTACGGATAGTATTTAGGTCTTCTCTGGCGTTGTTTATTTCTAATTCTTGGAGTAACTTAACAAATTCGTCTTCAGTTTTTGGTTGTACTTCTAGTCTTTGTTCTGATTCATTTTCCACTGAATAAATTTGGGTAGTGGTAAATGTACATCTTCCCCCTTTGGCTGGAAGTAAATCACATTCTAACCAAGCATTAATAAAGGTACTTTTCCCAGCTTTTTCTAACCCCACAACAGCAATGCGAAACTCGCGTTTTTTCAGTCTTTCCAGTTGACGACGGGTAGGTTGTTCTTCTTGTAATAAGATTTCTTTTAATTTAGCAGGAACTTCGGTTTGAGGTAAATTAGCTAAATTAACCGTGTGTCTTTGGATTTGTAAAGCCTCGGTGAGACGAGCTTCATAATAAGAAGATGCTGTTTTCCAGTCCATTTTTAGATTCCTTATACACGGTTAAATTTTTCTAAACCAGATAGGTCTGTCAGGCAAGCTATTTTTTTAATAACACCTATTTCATTAGTCGGTAGGTTTCTTTTTAGAATATATAGAACTTTTTTATCAATCAGGTTTCGTCCATCCTTGATATTGATTCTCATATAAACTTCTTGCCTACTATCAGGTAGAATATCTTCATCTGTTATTTGTAAATTTGTCTCATTTGATTCAGCAACTTTAACAGTAGTACAGAGGAAGTATGATGTATTATCTATGAGATATGTTAAGTCATCAACCTTTAAATTTTCAGAGTTTATAAAATTACTGGCTATAGATGCTGGAACAATAAGACATATATCAGCTGGTATTGATAGCTGAGAAATGGGTTGCTTTTCTGTTCCTTCACTCGCTTTTGGAGGAATTGTTTTTTGCACCTCGTTTTTGTCAAGATTTTTTTTATGTATAAACAGGCCTACGAAGGTAAAAGCTGCTGCTACAAAAACCCATTCCATGTTTCCCCCTGGTAAATTTTTTACTATTTTTGCTGGTTCTTTGATGATTGGATTATCTCTGAGGATTGTATCCAATAATTTATCAATAATTTTTTGGTCTTCTTCTGGATAAGAGTTATCTTTTATCCCAAAATAATCACATATTTTCTTTGTTTCTTCTTGATATTGTGATGTGTCTTCACAAAGGATTCTCAGAATAGTATTATATAAAATACCTCTTTTAATCCCTTTTATTTCAGGATATATCCTCTTGCATACTTGATTATATAGGTCTTTTGGATTATCATTTGCCACTATAAATTTAATCCCCCTCTTTTAAGAATGATCCTAAACTATAAAATTCTTCTGCAAGGACTTGAGATTTTTTTTGCATAGGTTCCCAAATGTTTCTTTGCTTTTCATAATCTAGAGTGATTTCCTGGTTGGCTTTATCAAGTCTTGCTTGATAACGGTCAATGATATCATTTTGAATTTTGTCCACATTTTTTTTTAGACAATCAATTTGTTCTAACAACCAAGTAGCAATTTTATTTACTATTTCAGATTCTGCAACTTTTGATTGATCCAACCATCCGTCAAGCAAGTTTTCTATGCTAGGAATTTCTGCGTTATCACTAGAGCGAGTTTCATATTTTGTTTCATAAATTGTTTTTTTGGATAAATATAATGTGTACCAAGTTCTTATCTGTTTGGACACCTGTACTGCTTCTTGCCAAGTTCCTTTTTTTATAGGAAAACCTGCTTCAAACTGAAAGTTAAAGGTTAGTTGATTATCAACCTTAATCAGTTGGGATTCAGGAAATATGATGGCTATATTAGGTGCAATATCATTAGCTCCTTTTTCAATGTGTGATAAATGGCAATTAAAAAGTTCTACAACAGCTTGGTACATTCTATTTAATTCTTGATTAGAAATTTGTTTTAATACATCCTGCATAACAATACTTAAATGAATAGCTAACTCATTTAACTCTTGATTTATTTGTTTAAGTTGATTTTTGTCTGCATCTGTTCTTGCTTCCATTGTTTTACCTTCTTTAGCAACAGAAGCAGTGTAGCCTAAGTTAACTAATCGTTTTAAATTATTTCCTAACAGATTTATATTTAAAATATTTGCTCTTTTCAAATTAGGGCTATCTAAGTCTATTTTGCCACTTTCTAAAGATTTGGCTACTCCTTCTAATACTTGCTGTATCCCTTTACCTAATTCTTGTCGCCATGTATAAAGTGAACAAAGTTTATCTCCTAATTCATTGTATGGTTCGATATTTTTAAGCTTTGAAAGTTGTTCTTCTAGATAAAAAACAGGGTCATCTTCTGACTGTTTTGCTATTACATCTTTGATTTTCTCATCTATTTTTTTAAACGGTAGTCTTAACTTTTCATCACTAACTTCTAAAAATTGCTGAAGTGCTAACCTAACGTGTGAAATGTTTTCACACTCCTGTTGATAGCTTTCCTCTGAACTTTCAGAATGGCTGTTGTTGTTTGGGTTGACCATTCTGTAATGGCATTTCCAGCAGCTATATTAAAGCGTTCAATGATTTGTGGTATCACTAACTGGGGGAAGTGCTGATTAATATGATCTTTTAAATTCTGCTGAAATTCCCCAGCATAGGACTTTTGCCATAATGCTTCCGCAACTCTGTTTCTGTCGTGTCTATTCCATTTTTGGGTATTACGTGACAAATCTTCTAATATATCTTCAATTAACCCATTAAAATGATTATCTGCTTTTTTACACGCGTCTGCACTGTAGATGTCATCATGATTTTGAACTTGCAAGGATAACAAAGCAGGCCAGGTACTGAGTTTGACAACTTCTAATTTTTCAATTTCTTCTGTGTATTCTTTAAGCTGTTCCGTTAATTCATTTTTGATACTACGAATAGTATTCTCAAAAAAGCGGTTTTCTGTTTCTGGCCAGTTTCTATCTGCTCGGAAAACATCAATTCTATTGAGAGTAAACAGCATCCGCGCGGGTGAACCGCCTAATTCTTTGACTTGCTGTACAACTTCTTGCAATAAACTTTTTACTTTTTGAGAGTCTGTTTCTGCACTGTTGTATGTCACTATACACAAAGCTTGACGACATTGTTTAATCACATCAGCATTACCTGCATCACCCACATAAGCTAAACCCGGTAAATCAAGTATTCTGACTTTGGTTCCTTCTGGTAGTTCTAAATTAAATTCTTTTAAAAGTCGGAAGGGATAATAAATTGTAGATTGTGGACAGGGTAGATTTGGTTGTGTTTCTCTGTTTTCGATATAACTGATCATCACTTGGTATAAGCGTTGATAAATTCTATCTTCACTAATACCTCTCCATTCTCCGCACTCCCACAATGCTCCTGGTGTTTCATGGATGATCAGGGATTTTTCCGGACTGTATTCAATTGTGACTGTTCCAGCGCTCATTTCACTGACTGCGACGGGGACAATTTCCGCACCGCAGAGTAAGTTCACTAGGGTGCTTTTACCGCTACTTGTAGTTCCTGTTGTCGCCAGGGTGAGGGTAGGATGGCGCAGTTCATCAATGAGTTGATTTAATGCTGTTTCTAAGTTCTGGGACAGTTCTTGGATTTCTGGCTGATATGTTTCGGGTAGGTGCTGGGATATTTCTATGTGAAAGTTATTCCAATATTGAGCAAGTAGCTTGGCTTTAAATTCGACTTCTTCAAATACCTGATAAACTTGATTGCTCATATTATTTGTGTTGATATATTTACTGGTTTAATTAGATTTTTCAGTTGTTAGAGTATTAAGATTTACTGACTGAGGTAGGCTTGGTTGTGATAATTACCCCTCATGGGTGGCTGTGGTACAGAGTTGCTAATAGCTGATATGGTGAGATTTTTCTCAAATTTTGCGTTTTTATCTGTGTGCGATCGCCCAATTCTTTTATGAAAATTGAAAACCATATATGAAACATACAGCATATATCCGTTGCTATAGGTATAGGCTAACACACTGATTATCAGTTAAATGTTGAAAAAAATATGTAAAATAATTAACCCGCAGGCGCAGGTTAATTCTGTGATATTGCAAGTATTAATACTCAGGATAAATGACGGGATTGTATGTGTTACAACTTCTGTCCAGCAAAAATTGATCGCACTTCGCCATTACGACGCACGATAGCTTCACCGTTGGCAATATCTACTAAAGTCCAGCCAGTAGCACCGACACTTTCCCCGATGTGTACCCGCCGAGTTACACCCTCATTTTCAAATAAAGCCGCAGATTTATCACCTAACTCTAGTAATCCCGCTAGGGTATGAGTAGGAGATGTTACAGGGACTGGTAAAGATGCTTGTTGTTGACTGTCTGGGGATGGTGTCGCCGGACGGGTGGGAGCAATTACAGCAGGTACTGGTAAAGGCGGCGGGGGGACTGTCATGGGTGCGCTTGGCACAGCCGAGACTTGATTACCATTTGCCGGTTGTGTGGCATTAAGATTATTGTTACTAGTATTCAGTGGAGAGGTCTGGCGATTCGTTGCTATCTGTGGTGGTGGCGCGTAACGCATGGGTGACGGCGCTTGATAAACGGGAATGTAAATCCGCTCGACGACGTTTGTGGAACTGCTGGGAATGGGTTGTGTATTGTTAGCAGCTACAGGTGGCGGTAAATCACCGATGGATTGATTATTACCCACAACTACAGATGAGGAGCGAGAAACTCCCTGATTAGCTACTGGAGAATTAGCGGATGTGGGATTATTGGTTTTGCTTTGCTGTTCCAGAATTGTCAGCGCTCCCCGCATATATTCTATTAATTCTGCTTGGGGAGATAACTGTGCTTCCCTCTGGGCTAAATAGATATCTGGTTCAGTTAATGGAGCTGTAAGCCGACTTCCTAAGCCTGACTGCAATATGTATAGTGTACCTGCGATCGCCACCCCAATAGTTGTCCCGGTAATCAGCAGTTTTGTCAGATTCAGCCTATTGTTGCGCCGCTTAATAATCGCCCCTTGTTGGCGAATCACCACTGTACCCACTCGTTCCACTGGCGGAATTGTTTCTGGTGTGGTGTTGAAGTTATTGGTTAATGCAATGGGTGGGACATTGATGGTTTGCAGATGAGCATATTGGGAACCCACCGGTGGAGTTGATTCATTCCTATCCTGAAACCAATCACCAGAGGATGTTTGTTCAATAGAACGTGGTTTACGACTCTCATCCTGGAAAGTGTCCCCAGAAACATTCCCGTTACCATCCAAAATTTCGTCAACATCGGCAAAAATTTCATCCATCAAACCATCAGCATAAAATTCTATTGACCAGGGTTCGTTGTTAATTAAGTCTTCTGATGGTTCTGGAGTAATGAGATTGGTTCTGGCTGCTTGTAACATAAGGCATTTTAGGTTGTGGTTGCCAGGAGGGAGCAACGTTGCCCCTGTTGCCTGGAAATCAGTATTTTTGCAGAAGCCCCCCAGCCGTCGTCAAAATCAGACGAATTGAGGGCTAATTAGTATTAAATTAAACTTTACTTTAATCGGAAGTATGGTGATGATACCACGAGTTAATTTATGTCATCCATCATACTACTTCATTCAGTTTAAGTTTACCCAACCTCAATTACTTTTTACTTAAGCTAGTGCCGGAGATTCTGACTGGCTTTTGGTTTTCCGCAATTCTAAATATAGTAACAAAGCGTTAACATCTGCGGGATTTACTCCCCCGGTGCGTGCAGCTTGACCGATAGTTAGGGGTTTGACTTGAGTAAGTTTTTCCCGCGCTTCTTTAGACAGAGTATCAATTTTGTTGTAGTCCAAGTCAGCAGGTAGAGGGCGATGTGCTTGACGGGCAATTTGTTCAATTTGATTTTGTTGTCTTGCTAGATAGCCAGAATACTTAATATCAATTTCTGCCCCTTCTTTCGCTGATGCTTGGAGGTTGGGGTTTCCTAGTCCGTGGTTGTCCAAGTCAATGTAATGAAATCCGGGACGACGGAGTAATTCAGCCAGGGTGATAGAACCTTTAATGGTTTGTTGGGATACAGAAGCGATCGCCTGACCTACTTCATCATGTTCTTTAATTCTGGTAGCATATAGCCGTTCTTTTTCCTGAGTAATTTGTGCTTGTTTGGTGGTAAATAAATTCCATCGGCGATCGTCAATTAAACCAATTTCCCGTCCCAGAGGTGTTAGCCGTTGGTCAGCATTATCCGAACGGAGCAATAACCGATACTCCGAGCGGCTAGTCAGCATCCGGTAAGGTTCTCGCAAATCTTTAGTACACAAATCATCAACCAACGTGCCAAGATAACTGTGTTCACGGGGGAAAACAATCATTTCTTCACCACGCACCAACCGCGCCGCATTAATTCCTGCCACAATTCCTTGGGCTGCGGCTTCTTCATAACCAGTTGTACCGTTAATTTGTCCTGCACAAAATAAACCAGAAACTTTCTTAGTCATCAGTGTGGGATAACACTGAGTTGCTGGTAAATAGTCATACTCCACAGCATAGGCAGGACGCAGCATAGTACAGTGTTCTAAACCAGGGAGACTACGTAACATTTGCAATTGCAAATTTTCTGGCAACCCTGTAGAAAATCCTTGAATATATAATTCGGGAATCTCCCGCCCTTCTGGTTCAATAAATATTTGGTGACTTTCCTTATCAGCAAAGCGGACAATTTTATCCTCAATGCTGGGACAATAGCGGGGTCCTTTAGCTTCCACCCAACCACCATACACAGGTGATAGATGTAAATTTTCCCGAATCAGCCGATGGGTTTCCGCCGTGGTGCGGGTGATATAGCAAGGAATCTGTTCCCGTTCTACCCAAACATCTGGATCAAAGCTAAACCAGCGTACTTCTTCATCTCCTGGCTGGATAGTCATTTTGCTATAGTCAACCGACCTTTTATCTACCCGTGCTGGCGTACCAGTTTTTAGTCTGCCCGTTTCAAAGCCCAAGCGATGCAAAGTTTCTGTCAAACCTTCAGCCGCAAATTCCCCAGCCCTACCAGCCGGCATAGATTTGTTACCCACCCAAATTTTGCCGCCTAAAAAAGTGCCGGTGGTCAAAATTACCGCTTGACAGCCAAAAGCCACACCAAAGTAAGTCTCAACCCCAATTACCTCATCATTAGCACCTAGCACCAAGTCCGTGGCCATTGCTTCCCGAATGGTCAAATTTTCTTGGTTTTCCACAATAGTTTTCATCACCGCCGCATATTCGCGCTTATCACTTTGGGCGCGTAATGCCCACACCGCCGGACCCCGTGAAGAGTTGAGGATACGTTTTTGTAGGTAAGTGCGATCTGCAACCTTGCCAATTTCCCCTCCCAGTGCATCCACCTCATGGGTCAACTGAGATTTAGCCGGGCCACCCACAGCAGGATTACAGGGTTGCCAAGCGATTTTATCTAAATTGAGTGTCAGTAGCATAGTACGACAACCGAGGCGGGCAGCAGCCAAAGCCGCTTCGCAACCGGAGTGACCTGCACCGACGACAATGACATCAAAAGCGTCTTGAAATTCAACGGAATTGTGCATGGTCATAGTTAGCAGGAATAGCAGGTTGAGATTAATTACTTATTTTAACTTGTCTAATGGCTTTATGGCGGATTTCTTGACATTAAACAAGTAAAGTGGAGTTTACAAAAGTTTATATAGTAGATTTTTTATAAAAAGTATTTGCACAATATATAAAAACATATAATATTAAAGTTAGGTAATTAAATTACTGTAAATTATTTATGAAAATCAATCAAATAAGTTACTATAATCGTGAAATTGAATGGCGTTTTGAGCCAATATCATTTTCTGATTTAACACTTTTAGTTGGTATTTCTGGAGTTGGTAAAACCCAAATACTTAAGTCTATTATTGATATGCAAAGCATAGCTCAAGGCAAATCTTTAAACGGAGTAAGATGGGATATTGATTTTACAAGTAAAAATGATTTTCACTATTCATGGAGTGGAGAATTTGAAACAAAGAAGGTTTCTAAATTAATTATAGATGAGGAGGAAGATCAAAGAAATCAGTTTAGGATTATTAGCGAAAAATTAATTTTAAATAAAAAAATAATTATAGAAAGAAATAATAAAGAAATTAAATTTAAAGGTAAAGTTTTACCAAAATTATCTCCATTTAAAAGTGTTATAGAAATTTTAAGTGAAGAAGAAGATATTTCGCCAGTTAAAAATGGTTTTAATAAGATAATTTATAGTGATCAATCAAGTTCTGTTGATGCAGTTCACTTTATTAAGTATAATCCATTGGTAAAAAAGTATTCATCTTTGTCATTGAGTAGTATAGAAGAAAGTAACTTACCGACTCAAGTTAAATTAGGATTAGTTTATAGTTATTTTCCGGATTCATTTAATCAAATTAAAAAGCATTTTATAGATATTTTTAGTCAAGTTCAAGATATCAAGTTAGAGCCTGATGAAGATGAAGACTTACCAGTAGTTTTATCAGAATATCCTTTTGTTAAAATTAAAGAAAAAGGAGTAGAACACTGGATTAATCAAAATCAAATTTCTTCAGGAATGTTTAGAACATTGATGCATATTAGTGAGATGTATTTATCATCTGAAGGAACTGTTATTTTAATAGATGAATTTGAAAATAGTTTAGGAGTGAATTGCATTGATATTTTGACTGAACTTTTATTAGAAAATAGAAAATTACAATTCATCATTACTAGTCATCATCCCTATATAATTAATAAAATTGGCATGGAATATTGGAAAATAGTGACTCGTCGGGGTGGTGTAGTAACAGCTAAAGATGCTCAAGACTTTAATCTTGGTAAATCTAGACATCAAGCCTTTATGCAGCTGATAAATTTAGATGCTTATAATGAGGGAATTGCTTAAGTGAATATCTACTTTCTTGTAGAAGGTAAAAGAACTGAAAGAAAAGTTTATCCCGCTTGGCTAGGTTATCTTTTACCAGAATTAAAACAAGTTAAAAGTTATGATGAGGTTAATAAAAATAATTATTACTTATTCAGTGCAGAAGGTTATCCTTCAATAATTTATGATCATCTTCCTAATGCCATTGCAGATATTCAAGTAAATGGAAAATTTAACTATTTTGTAGTTTGTCTAGATGCAGAAGAAAATACAATGAATTATGTTCAGGAGGAGATTTATGATTTTTTAGCGGCTGAAAAAATCCAAATGGGAGACACCAAGCTTTTTATTATTATCCAAAATAGGTGTTTTGAAACTTGGTTCTTAGGAAATAGAAGAATTTATTCACGACAACCGCAAGATAGACCACTAAGAGATTACACTCAGTATTATAATACATCACTTGATTGCCCAGAATTAATGGGAAAATTCTCTAACTTTAACACTCATGCTCAATTTCATGAAGCATATTTAAAAGAATTATTTCGAGCCAAAAATATAAGCTATTCTAAAAAAAATCCAGGTGAGGTATTACAGAAATATTATTTAGAACAACTAATTATAAGAACTCAGGATAATAATCAGCATTTGCCTAGTTTTCAAAATTTTATAAGGTTTTGTAGTATGGTCAAAAACCAATTATAAACTATAACATTATATCAAGCCAGCCATCAATCTGAATATGTATTATTTTCGATACTATCTAGACTATCCATACAGAGGCACTATAGCAATAAACTTTCTACATACGATAATAATCACTACAATACAAGAGTCCCCATTCAACTTCTGGAGTTCCTTTCGTGGGCTTATTTGATGATTTAAGTAAATTTCTCGAAAATCGTTTAGAAGAGTTCTTGCGTAATAATCCACACTTGGAGTTAGAAGCGCTGTTAGAACAACTGCGACAACAAGAAGAAGATACATTAAAACTGATTGCAGATTTAAAATTACAGGAAAAGCGATCGCAAGACGAAATTCTCTCCACCGCCCAAGAAATTCAGCGTTGGCATATCCGGGTGCAAAAAGCCAAAAATGCTAATAGAGAGGATTTAGCCGCCCCTGCACAGGAAAGAGAAGCAGCTTTATTGCGGGAAGGAAACCAGCGCTGGGGACAAATGCAGGGGTTAAAAGAACGTATAGCCCAATCCCAAGAACTACTAAAAAAAATTCAAGTCCGCCGACAGGAAGTACAAGCCAAAGCCACAGAAGCCCAAACCGCCCGCACTCAACAAACTCAAACTCAGCAACGTATCAAAACAGATGGTTGGTGGAATCCCACTAGCAGTTACACCAGTGGCTTGGATGATTTAGAAGAAAAGTTTCGCCGTTGGGAAACTCAAGATGAGTTGGAACAAATGAAGCGGAATATGGGTAAATAAGGAAATAACAGAAGAGGGTTATAGCAATTTCCATGCAGGTGAGGTACAAGCAGTCATCATTAAACGCAGATGGACGCAGATAAACGCAGATAATTTTTTGTACTTTATTAGACTAGGAAATGCTATACGCCTAAAACTTGTATGCATGAGGGTTAACCTCAAGTGCTTCAAGTCTAATTGACTCTGATATTGCTAAATTTGCTTCCAATCATAAAAAAAGTGGTTCTGTATATAACAAAACCACTCAAGTTGCTTAAATTAATTGTCTAACCTAGCGAACTGCGCCATGTGCGGCTACAGTATCAATGGGTTTCATGAAGTACAAACGGCTCAACTGCCAAGCATGAGATAGATAAATTGGCGCTTTTTGGAAGAATTGGAAGAATTTGGGGGTGTTAGAATTGGCGATCGCCGCTAATTTTTCGTTATTCTGGACACATACATCCAAACGTTGATAAAATTCGGGATTCTCCACATCCAGCATTAAAGGAAAGACTCTACCTGCATTTTCATTAGTCTTTTTAATCACATGGATGTCATATTCCCGCGCATCTAATCCAATGGCAGCATAAAAGTCCTTACGCTGAATATCATTGAGATACATAGTGGCAAATACTGACAACAGGAAGAAGCGACTCCACAGTTTTGCTTTCCAATCGTTCAACATTTGTGGTTGGGATCTCATAATAGCGTCAAAGAAATCACCATGACGGTTTTCATCCTGACACCAGTTCTCAAAGAACCGGAAAATTGGATAAATCCTATCTTGAGGATTTGCTTCTAAATGACGGTAAATGGTGATGTAGCGCCAATAACCAATTTTTTCTGAAAGGTAAGTAGCGTAGAAGATGAATTTTGGCTTAAAGAAGGTATAAGAGCGACTCTTTGTCAAAAAGCCTAAATCTAGTGAGAGGCTGAAGTCTGACATGGCTTTGTTTAAAAAGCCTGCATGACGCGCTTCATCCCGTGACATGAGGTTAAAGCACTCAGCTAATACGGGGCTTTTGTCCTTCAAGCGGCGACCAAGTTCTTTGTACAACAAAAATCCCGAAAATTCGGCTGTGCAAGAACGTTCTAAAAATTCTATAAATAATTGGCGAGTTTCCCCGTCAATATGATCCCAGGATTGGTCAAATTCCGCATTTCGCACGAAGTGATGACGGTTGTAGTCAACACGGAACTCTTCCAGGATGGCTTGTAACTCGTCTTCGTTGACGGATATATCCATCCGTGCCATTTCATCAAAGTCAGTGGTGTAAAACCGGGGTGTTAACAGGGTTTCTTTTGCCGGGGATTTCACCCCTGGGCGCATTTCTTCAAAGCCTGGTTTTTGTAGGGAATCTACCATGTTTTAATTGCTCTTTTGTCTTTATAGTCTTGAGTACACCAGAAAGCCCATACTAATTTGTAACTCAGAACCTCAGATTTTATCTAGGTTTTTAGATAATTCTATCTGTGGCATTTGGCGGCAAGCTCAGATGAGCTGATGTTCTCATAAGGCGCAGCAAAGGAGAATAATTTATTTGTATAAATTTAAGTCTACCAATATGCAGCCTAGAATTTAGTATAGAAAAAGTTAAGAGTTGCAACAATCTCTCTATATTGGAGGAACCAATCATCGAAAGTTGGTCGTCAGATCCATAATCATCTATATGCTCGTTTATCTTTGGGTTAGAGTTTGATCAGATTAACATACACAGATATTGATTCGCCAATAAATTTGATTATGATGTTTTATTTATTACTATAGAGTTAAGTAGTTTTTCATTGCCCATTCGCTTAAAATTAATAAATATTCTATAAATGGCTTAATTACTCATCGATCTTCAACAACAAGAGAAAATCCAAAGGCTGGAAAATAAGATGAATCCTGAAAAGAATCAGCATAAAGACCGTCTTCTTGTTTCTTATATTTTGAGTGGAGCGTTTTTTTTCGTTGGATTAGGAGGACTACATCGTTTATATAATGGCAAAATCGGAACTGGTCTTTTGTGGTTGTTGACTTTTGGTGTATTTGGGATAGGCCAGTGTGTGGATTTGTTTTTGATCCCGAATATGGTCGATGAATACGAAGAAAACCTGAGAGCCAAAGCTGGTTTATCTATGGGTATGTCCGTGCATCCACAGGCGATCGCCTCTGAAGTCTACCAGCCTCAAAGGAAGAATTTGATGATCACACTGCTCAAAGCCGCAGAAAACAAAGGCGGGAGTTTAACTGTGACTCAAGGTGTGATAATCACAGGTGCGGATTTTGAGGAAGTGGAAGCGACTCTGAACAAAATGTTGAAATCAGGTTATGTCACGGTAGATAACGACCCCATTACCGGAGCCGTTACTTATCATTTTGATGAATTGGGCTAATTTCTACCTAGCCACTTTTGACTATTCAAACGCCGCACTAAACCAAATACCAACAGGTCTAGTGTAATGCGGCGCTCATCAATTAGGAATGATTCGAGTGTGCTAGGTTTTGTACCTTCGTTACAAGAAAAACCCTTTTGACCCGAAATACTTTCATCTGGGAAATACACGTTAAACTGACGCTCACCATTTCGCCAACTACCGATAACTTGCCAGCATTCTTCCCCTGACTGCAAACCAGAAATAGGCAGTTTTTGTTTGGCAAAAGACAACTGTAAATCTGAGACACCTTCCTCGGCGATCGCTGTTTGCAAAGATGGCAAGTAGTGTTGTTCAATAAACTCTACAAAGGGCTTATCTTCTACAGCTGGGGGTTTCTCCTTTTTGGCAGCTTTCGGGGCTGCTGTTTTTGTCGTAGCGGCGTTGGAGTTAACTTCTGGATTCGCTGCTTCCGGATCTGGCGTATTGGCAGTAGGAGTATCTTTTGCTACTGTTTCGTCAGCACTGGGAGCATTTTTTGCAGCGACACTGGGAGTCACTTCTCCCGCTTGATTTTGATTTTTTTCTTCTGCCATTGCTCAGTTTCATCCTTTATCTAGCTTTCAGAGCGTTCGCTCACCTTGGGAATCTTGATACTCCCCGAAATATAATTTCGAGGATTCTTGCTTCAGGAGATCCAAAATGCCCGCAAGATTAACAGTTATCAGTTAAGAGACATAAACTGATTTAATCCATACAGCAACATTTCAGATGACTTCACCCTCTGCAAGCATACACTGACTGCCCCACGGGTTTGTAGAGAGATTTAACTAAAATCTGACTACGACTTTCAAGTTATCTTCATTTTGACCAATAATCTCACACTCAGCAAGCCAGTCAACGGCGATCGCCCAGAGGTGTCACAACTTAAACTCTCATAAAACGCAGACAATTTGGGAAAATAATAAAATAGAAGACTACAAGACCGATGTAGGAAAATATGACTCATCCGTTCCTAGAACATTTACATAGTCCAAATCGCCCAGTTCTCGTCTTTGACGGAGCAATGGGAACCAACCTGCAAACGCAAAACCTCACAGCCGAAGACTTCGGAGGCGCACAATACGAAGGCTGCAACGAATACCTCGTCCATACCAACCCCGAAGCCGTCGCCAAAGTTCACCGAGACTTTCTCGCCGCCGGGGCTGATGTCATCGAAACCGACACCTTTGGCGCGACATCCATTGTTTTAGCAGAATATGATTTAGCCGACCAAACCTATTATCTCAATAAAAAAGCCGTAGAAATAGCCAAGCGCGTCGCCGCCGAATTTTCTACACCAGAGAAACCGAGATTTGTCGCCGGTTCCCTCGGTCCCACAACCAAACTTCCCACCTTGGGACATATTGACTTTGACACCCTCAAAGCCAACTTCGCCGAACAAGCCGAAGCCCTATTTGATGGTGGTGTGGATTTATTCCTCGTAGAAACTTGCCAAGACGTGCTGCAAATCAAAGCCGCATTGAATGGTATAGAAGAAGTTTTTGCCAAAAAAGGCGATCGCCGCCCCTTAATGGTATCTGTGACAATGGAAAGCATGGGTACAATGCTTGTCGGTTCAGAAATCAGCGCTGTCCTGACAATATTAGCCCCATATCCCATAGATATCCTCGGTTTAAACTGTGCCACCGGGCCAGACTTGATGAAACCGCATATTAAGTATCTATCAGAACATTCACCTTTCATTGTCTCCTGTATTCCTAACGCAGGTTTACCAGAGAACGTCGGCGGACAAGCACATTACCGCCTGACACCAATGGAATTACGCATGGCGTTAATGCATTTTGTTGAAGATTTGGGTGTCCAAGTGATTGGGGGTTGCTGTGGGACACGTCCAGAACACATTCAACAATTAGCAGAAATTTCTAAAACGCTGAAGCCAAAAGTCAGACAGCATAGTTTAGAACCAGCCGCAGCATCGATTTATTCTACTCAGCCTTACGACCAAGATAATTCCTTCTTAATCGTCGGTGAACGTCTTAACGCCAGTGGTTCCAAAAAATGCCGTGATTTGCTAAACGCAGAAGACTGGGATGGTTTGGTATCAATGGCTAGGGCGCAAGTCAAAGAAGGCGCACACATTCTAGATGTCAACGTCGATTACGTGGGACGTAACGGTGTACATGATATGCACGAATTAGTTTCGCGCATTGTTAATAATGTTACACTGCCCTTAATGCTGGATTCCACAGAATGGGAAAAAATGGAGGCGGGTTTAAAGGTAGCAGGTGGTAAGTGTTTACTCAACTCTACCAACTACGAAGACGGCGAACCACGTTTTCTGAAAGTGCTAGATTTAGCGAAAACACACGGCGCGGGTATAGTCATTGGTACTATCGATGAAGATGGGATGGCACGGACAGCAGAGAAAAAATTTCAAATTGCCCAACGCGCCTATCGTCAAGCAGTAGAACATGGTATCCCGGCTACAGAGATATTTTTTGATACTTTAGCCCTCCCTATTTCTACAGGGATTGAAGAAGACCGCGCCAATGGTAAAGCCACCATTGAATCCATTCGCCGGATTCGTCAAGAATTACCCGGTTGTCATGTGATTTTGGGTGTATCTAATATTTCCTTTGGTTTAAATCCTGCATCACGAGTTGTGCTGAACTCTATGTTTTTGCATGAAGCCATGCAAGCTGGAATGGATGCGGCAATTGTTAGCCCTAATAAGATTTTACCACTCTCTAAAATTGAAGACAAGCATCAAAAAGTTTGTCTTGATTTGATTTATGACCGCCGAAAATTTGATGGTGATGTCTGCGTTTACGATCCTTTAGGAGAACTGACAACATTATTTGAAGGGGTAACAACCAAACGCGACAAAGGTGTTGATGAAAGTCTCCCCCTAGAAGAACGCCTCAAGCGTCATATCATCGACGGCGAACGCATTGGTTTAGAACAACTTCTGACACAGGCTTTAGAACAGTATCCGCCCTTACAGATTATCAACACATTTCTCCTGGATGGGATGAAAGTTGTGGGAGAATTATTCGGTTCAGGACAAATGCAATTACCTTTTGTCTTGCAGTCTGCGGAAACCATGAAAACTGCGGTTGCATATCTGGAACCATTCATGGAAAAGTCAGAAACCGACAGTAATGGCAAGGGAACCTTTATCATTGCCACAGTTAAAGGTGATGTCCATGATATTGGTAAAAACTTGGTGGATATTATCCTCACTAACAATGGCTACAGGGTAATTAACCTGGGTATTAAGCAGCCGGTGGAAAATATAATTCAAGCTTACGAAGAGCATAAAGCTGATTGTATTGCTATGAGTGGGTTGTTAGTCAAGTCCACTGCATTTATGAAGGATAATTTGCAGGCGTTTAACGAAAAAGGAATTACCGTTCCTGTAATTCTAGGTGGTGCGGCGTTAACTCCTAAGTTTGTGCATCAAGATTGCCAAAACACTTACAAAGGTAAGGTGATTTATGGTAAAGATGCTTTTTCTGATTTACACTTCATGGATAAATTAATGCCAGCTAAGGCTGGTGATAACTGGGATGATTTACAGGGATTTTTGGATGAAGTCGTCACAGAAGAAGCAGAAATTACCAGCGAAGTGACTACGGAAGAAGCCCCCACTCCCCAGACTCCAGTCCCCATTGATACCCGCCGTTCTGAAGCTGTGGCGATAGATATTCAACGTCCTACACCTCCTTTCTGGGGAACTCAGCTATTAAAGCCTGATGATATTCCCATTGAGGAAATACTTTGGCATTTGGATTTGCAAGCTTTGATTGCTGGACAATGGCAGTTTCGCAAGCCGAAGGAACAGTCTAAGGAGGAATATCAGGCTTTTTTAAGTGAGACAGTTCATCCAATTTTGGAGAGTTGGAAGGAAAGAGTAATTAAGGAGAATCTGTTACATCCCCAGGTGATTTATGGGTATTTTCCCTGTCAGTCTGAGGGGAATACTTTGTATATTTATGATACGAACCGCCAAGTCGCCAAGGACGCAAAGGTAAGAGCTAGTTTTGAGTTTCCTCGGCAGAGGTCTTTGCGGCGGTTGTGTATTGCAGATTACTTTGCACCGAAGGAGTCGGGGGTAATTGATGTGTTCCCGATGCAGGCGGTGACTGTGGGGGAAATTGCCACGGAGTTTGCACAGAAGTTGTTTGCTAATAATCAATACACCGATTATCTGTATTTCCACGGTTTGGCTGTGCAGGTGGCTGAAGCGTTAGCAGAATGGACTCACGCCAGGATTCGTCGAGAGTTGGGTTTTGGTGCTGATGAACCGGATAATATTCGGGATATTTTGGCACAGCGTTATCAAGGTTCTCGGTATAGTTTTGGCTATCCGGCTTGTCCGAATATGCAGGATCAGTATAAGCAGTTGGAGTTGTTGGAAACTGACAGAATTAATCTGTATATGGATGAAAGTGAGCAAATTTATCCAGAACAATCGACAACGGCGATTATTGCTTATCACCCAGTAGCGAAATACTTCAGCGCCTAATCATGTTTTGTCTCTGTTTCTGAGAGAGTTTTTTTGAGAATGAAATCCGCCTGGAAAGGGAGTCAGTATTCCAACTTACTCCCTCTTTCTTTTGAGTCATGCGAGGTTCAATGTCATAAATTTGCGCCAGTCCTCACTCAGCAACGCCTCAATTACCGTTGGGACGTTGAATAATTGTTTCTACTACTCGTCGTTTAGCTTTAGGATCAACTCCTACTAACCGCACATACTCACCTTCATATTCTGATAAACAGGATTCTAAGGCTGATATTGCATCCCAATCAGCATCCATGTAAGTAGTTCCACAACTTTGCCAAGAACCAGTGCGGAAGCGACGTTCATCCACGTGTTCAAAGCTAATTTTATGACCTTGAGCTAAAATTTGGCGGATTTGTGCCTGTGTCTCTAGAGTTAAATGGGTATGGGATGTTTGCTGTGGTGGGAAATTATTCTTGGGTGTTACAGGCGCAGCTGGTGCGGGTTGATAATTATTCTTGGGTGTTACAGGCGCATCTGGTGCGGGTTGATAATTTTTACTACCTCGATTGAGGCGATTGTATTCATCAACTAATTGGGAAGTTTCTACCCTTTGTTGTTCACCTACCATCAAGTTACCAGCTTCTATGAGGTGAGACAAGCTGAAATCAGGCTTTTGAAACTCTGGTGGTTTTTCTGCACTATTAACTATCCGCAATGATACCCGCTCAAAACCAACTTGATGGATAAATTCACGTACTTGTTCATCATAGATGCGCGATCGCAAAGCACTATAAAAATCTATAGATTGCTGAGGAAAAATATCAACTAACTGCTCAACCTCCCGCCCTGAAAGTCCATCTTCGGCAAAAATTCCGCCGACGATCCCCACCTTATCATCTCTATCTGGTTCCCAGTAGAATTTATCCATCCTGCCATCCCGAATTAACGGCGCATAGAGAGTAGAAAAATCATTACCTGTGACAATAATCGGCACACGATGTAACGGGGTAGAATCGTAGCTTCCAGGTAACTGCACATCAGTAGGATTATCAGCAATATTCATCAGTGTGGCATTTACCAACTGAGTATTTACAGTATATTGAGTCCCTTCATCAAAGCGTCCCGCACCTGCATCTAAATCATTAATCATTAACACGCACATCTTACCGCGCACTTTGATTAATTCTGCCGTTTCCCGATAACGCAACCGAATCAACCGCGCCGGATCTCCAGCATCAGGACTTTCCAACTCTCCCCCGGATATATTAGTTACCTCAATACCCATTTTCTCAAACACTAACTGACACTGAAATGTTTTTCCTTCCCCTTTGCGGCCATGAATCCCTAAAATCAAAGGAACGCGCACACCAGGAAGATTGAGGAAGTTTTTAGTGATGTGAACACCAAGTTTGTCTAAAAAGCGGGGAGCGATATAATAACTCATGCCAAAAGATAAATATAGATTAATTGATGGGTGATTGGAGAATAGCAGAAAATTTCTCACTTACCCTGTGAAGTTAGTGTAACGTTTACTGAAAACCTGGAGTTCACAGCCCCTCCATTAGCAAAGCCCTCAGACATCTGAGGGCCTTGATTGCAAACTATGTCAGTCTTTAGTTGCGGAAACGTCTCTTACTCTGTCTGTGCTTGGCAATTTCTTTGCGCTTGCGTTTTTCCAGAGGTGTTTCAAAGTGACGATGCTTCCTCATATCTGGAAAAATTCCTGCTTTGGAAACTTCTCGCTTAAAGCGGCGTAAAGCGGACTCGATAGCTTCATTTTCACCCACTATGATTTGGGTCATTATCTCTCCTACTAAATTGATTTAATTGATCACTCAACAGTTGTAACAAATTCAGTTAACTACAGTATACAAAAAGCTGACCTTTGTCTAACTTTAAAACTCTAGGTAACATGACAACGTTCAAAGCTTACTAGCGGTTACGGGATCTGCCGCTATATCCGCCCCGGCTACCACCGGACGAATCTACCTTTTCTTTGGGTTCAAACAGAGATTGCAGGCGTAGCCTGTTCTCTATTGCCTAGCCCAATGGACAACGCCCCGCCTATAAGGTGTTTGCCCTGGAATTTTACTTCACGCTAGCCAACACTTTATTGTATCACCACCGAATAAATTAAGTGATTCGCTTATTTTCTCACCATCTCAAGCACTATCAAGGGTGCAGCTAGCTTTCATCCCCGAACTTACGGCACTTTACAATTAAATAAAGTACATCATATTCTCCTCCTCGCGGTGGAGAGAAGTAACAAGGAGGGAAACCCTCCGGGTGAACTTTTCCGAAGGAAAAACCAAGGGGGAACGGGGGAGACTATTGGAAGTGTGGTTCTAGTATCTCACGCCACCCAGAAACGCTATAAGTACGAAAAACGCCACTACTTTGGTTTCTCAGTGATTTTCAGCCTTTTTCTGATCAAGGGGGATTACCAAAATCACTTCTGAGATTTTCTGCTTTCTAGCCACAGGACTAAAAATTTTTTCTAAAATTGTGTATATTATTCATCAATATCATTAACTATAAGTTTCTAGATGAAACCCACCCTTTAATAGAACGGTGGATCAGTCGGCATGGCCAGCACAAAGATCCACACATACTAACTGAGGCAATAGTAGTCAAAATTTGCCAATTTAAGTGAGGTGGATTATCTGATGGTGATGATTCTTCGTGATCTTTAGCTAACTCTTTAACTGAATGAGATAGCTGACTGACTGTATTCACCCCTTCAATTGTTGCTCCAATTAAATAAGCTCCCAGGGCAATTCCTAGCCAGTGATTCATATATTTTATCAAGGTTAAATTTCAAGAGAATAATTGACCATATATATTAAGTATGCGTAGTTATCTTATTATTTTTACTAATTATGTCCTTTACCACAGGATAATCTGCCTTCAGCTGTATCACGAATTAACGGCAGTTTAGATTTGATGTAACTATTCAGGCTGCTATCTGTTTGGGTATCAAGCACTGCTTGGGATCTAAACTTCTGAAGCAGTAATTGGATTAAAGTGGCATCGTCAAACTGTAACAGAGTAGTAACTTGAGTCGATTCGATTACAGCCCAAAGTTGTTGCATCATCTTAGCAGTTATCATGATTTCCTCTACTTCTTAAGATTTTATTTATATTGCCATAATTTGATTATTTGTGCTTGGTTTTGCTGTCCAGGTTAATGAATCAACACAAAAATACGTAAAATTACTCCCCCTTAGAGGATGTAAAAACCTAGTAGTTGCAGGTAAATATCAATCAATTAACTAGATATACTTCCCTGTAACTGATTCTCTAAATATGCACGTAACCACAGTTCACTGATCGACCAAATCCACAACTTATTCGTAGACTCTGCAAAATCCTCTGGTTTATGGGTGACAATTGCATCTAGCTCATACAAACTAGCACAGGAGAACTCTACAGCTGATTCAAAATCTCTCACAGGTAATAAACGTGCTGTTTGGAGAATGTGCTGGTCAACCAGACAAACCTCTATTTTATCTTTTAACCAAAAAAGTATTATTTCCGCAGTCTGAGTATTCTTTAAGCATCTGGCATAGGTATAAATTTTTTGCCAGCCAATATCTGTGATATACATCTCAACTAATGGATGTACATTGTTTAATATTTTTCCGACATCTTCTGTAAATTCTTGCCGATTCATCAAAGCTTCTAATATCAAATCAGCATCCCATAAAATTCTGATCACTGAAATTTTCCTTTATAGTCTGATAAAGATAGCATCAGAAAACATCTGATCAGCATTGTTTTTATATCATTGGTACTGATAATTTACTTACTCAATTTTTAGCAATTCAATCAGTAACACTATGATTAAACAACGAATTTTGCCAGAATGGAGGTACTTTAGCTATCTCAATTGGATATGGACATAATTCAATACAACCTCAACTAGCAAGATTTCAGATAGGATGTCAAATTTTTTCAAAAATATAGCTTTTGTGAAAACAAATACAGCATTTAACATCACCTAGCTTGATACATAATACTCATCGGTTGAGGATAATCTCGAATGACGAGTAATTAGTTACTATGTTTCCTAAATGAAGGAAATAACTAGAATTTTGCGGCTTATTTTCTAGTTTTTAGCTAAAATGTTTGGGATTTATCAGAAAAATATAGTTAAAGCAGGTTTCTCCCAACAAACATAGGGAAATTGCCTTCTTCCCAGGTTTGCTATACCGAGAAACGCTGAAAAACCCACACTTCAGAAAGCTGTAAGTGTGGGCATACGTCACAAGAGACGGGCTATTGGGTAGTTGGGATGAAAAACTTTTCCCTGTTCCTTAGTCCCTAAAAATTTAAAATCGGCCACTCTGGTTGACGATAATATTGGGTCATATCATCAAACTTCCGTAGTTCTACACTCTGGATTAAAAATTCTGGAGAATTTAGCAGCCATTGCTGATTCAACTCAGAAAGCATAGTACCGAGATTTTCCCGGTCTAAATTGGGTGAAATCTCGCCAAAATAGCCTAATGTCACGTGGGCTGTAAAGTGGTGATAGTGCTGTTCAATACCTAAAGCCATTAACTTAGGATTTTGATAAATTTGGCGGCGAAATTGAATAATCTGCTGATATGAGTCTGGATTTTGTGGGACTAGACAAATACCTATAGCTCTAGGCATTACTATCAATCCCAGCATTTGCCATTGAATCGGATCAGTTCCGTTTGTCATGGATTGTTGATACTGCTGAAATATTTCAGCACAACAAGAACGTAATTGTTCTCCAAATTCAGGGTTTTTTTCACACGCATGAATATAAGCACTGTCCCAAATCAAGTCAGCTAAAGTCACATGAAAACTAGCTGAGGGGATAGGGACAATCAAATCAGTGTTCACAGCTACCTGTAAAAGTTCCTGCTGGTAAGATTGTAATTTGGTATAGAAACTAGAGTTGTTTGCATCTTCTGCCGCAGGAGGGGTAATGAGTGAATACCCTGGAAAAGGTGCGGCTTGTCTAGAACCAGAATGCAAATGAAACTTAGCAGATTCCTGAATATGCTGAATTTGGGATCTGTAGGCTTCTGGTAGCGTCATTCTTGCTACCCGATTCAAGTACGCTTGATAGTTGTCGTCCAATCTTTTTAGCCTCGCGCTCTCACTTGATAGATTGTAGGGAAATTTACTCACATTAGCAGAGTGAGTTAAAAAGTGTAAGGTTTGGGCTTTAAATTCATCACAAAAAGTGATGTATCGATACGCAACACAAGGCTTCCCAGACATGATTTTATACTCTACCCAATATCTCAGTCTCAGATTTGAGCAGGGAACATGATTTTCTGATGGGCTGGGGTATAAATAATAGGGAGTGGGGAGTAGGGAGTGGGGAGTAGGGAGTAGGGAGTGGGGAGTGGGGAATAACCTTTTTGTGTTAAGCCGAGATTGTATGGCTACGCCACGCAAGCTATCAAAAATCAGATAGGAGTCCTATTTATATTTTGAATCAGAATTTATGTGTGGGATTCATTACTGGCTAAAACAGCATATTATTATGTTCTTTTGTGATGTTTTTATGAACTATTAGTCACCAAGTATTTGTAATCTGGTAATAGTTAGTTTTTGGTTTTCCAACTTTGCTATTCTCATGAATAATCACGGCAGAGTCTATATAGTTATGCGGCTAAATAGTATTAGTTAATACAGCAAACCTTTAAAAAATTGCTTAATACTTAATGAGCATGGCAAAAAATTAAAGATGTCTTTAAAAAAGGCTTAGTAGATTTTCGGGAAAACTTGATATTTTAAAACAAAGATACAAAAATATAATTCCTGATCTCAAATTTATGGATTCTTTATCTATCAACTCGTTGCTGGAAGACTTGAAAAACCCGGATGTGACAGTGAGAGAGCAAGCAACAAAGAAACTCTGGCGGATCTGGTTTCAGCAAAAGGGAATTTACGGGCTGGAAAGAATTGACCAGAGTCAAAAATTACTAGATGCGGGAGAAATGGCTGAAGCCGAAGCAATATTGACAGAACTGATCAAAAAGCAACCAGATTTTGCTGAAGCCTGGAATCGTCGGGCTTTTCTCCACTACAGCATAGGTGAGTATAAATCATCTTTAGCAGACTGTCAGAGGGTGATTCAGATTAACCCAGTACATTTTGGCGCACTTCATGGGATGGGCTTGTGTTACGCGGCTTTAGGAGAGTATGGTCAAGCTATCAAAACATTTAAACGCGCTTTAGAAATACAACCCTATTCTTTAGTTAATCAAAAACTAATTTTAGAATGTACACTCAGACTCAACTGAATCAGGATTGATTTTATTATTTCATTAATTTTTTGCCTTCCTCATCAATAGGAATCTTATTATTGAAATTCTCCGCGTTCCTTGGCGTTGAACTTTGCGTAAATCTGCGTTAAAAATCAGGATATAAACTATGACAAAAAGATTAGATACTCTGATTAACTCTCTTCCCGATATAGAAATAATTACCGAACCCACGCAAGTTGCCAAATTATCCCAGGATTATCACACCTTTAGCCCGGTTTTAGTACCAAAGCTAGCGGGAAAAGTGGGGGATATTGTTGTCCGTCCAGCCAATGAACAAGAAGTAATTAAGGTTGCAGCTGCTTGTGTCCAATGCAAAATACCTGTAACTGTCAGAGGTGCGGGGACTGGTAATTATGGCCAGTGTGTGCCTTTACATGGTGGGGTAATTTTAGATATGTCTAAGATGCAGGAGATACCTTGGGTAAAACCAGGGGTAGCGCGGGTAGAAGCTGGGGTAAAATTGGCAGCGATTGATAAAAAAGCGAGAGACATCGGCTGGGAAATCCGTATGGCCCCTTCGACATACCGCACAGCGACTATTGGGGGATTTATTGCTGGTGGGAGTGGGGGTATTGGCTCAATACAATATGGGTTGTTAGGCGATCGCGGTAATATTTTAGCCCTACGAGTGGTAACGTTAGAAGATCAACCCCGTGTGATTGAATTACGTGGTGACGATGTGCAGAAAGTCACCCATGCTTGGGGAATTAACGGCATTATCACAGAAGCAGAAATTCCTTTAGGGCCTGCTTACCCTTGGGCAGAAGTTATTATTACATTTAACGACTTTATGGCAGCAGCCAAGTTTGGACAAGCCCTTGGTAATGCTGACGGGATGGTCAAAAAATTGATTGCGGTGTTTGCATCGTCGGTTTCCCAATACTTTCATCCCCTGCAACAGTATATTCCGGAAGGGACTCACTCAGTCTTATTAATGCTGGCGGAAACCACCTTGGAATTATTACCCGGTTTAGTACAGCAATATGGTGGACAGATTACCTATGAAAAACTAGCTCACGAAAAAAGTGTACACTTGGGAGAATTTACTTGGAACCACACCACCCTTCACGCCCGCAGTGTAGATACTTCCATTACATATTTGCAAAGTATGTTTCCGGCTGATGGTAACTTGGAAATTTTAGAACATCTATATCATTATTTTGGTGATGAAGTGATGATGCATTTAGAATTTTTTCGAGTTAATGGTAGAGTAATTCCGGGTGCTTTACAGCTTGTGCGTTACACCACAGAAGAACGCCTGAATGAAATTATTCGTTATCATGAAGCCAAGGGGGTATCTATTGCTAATCCTCATACATATATTATTGAAGATGGCGGTAGAAAAGTGATTGACCCGGAGCAGTTAACGTTTAAAGAAATGGTTGATCCTTATGGGTTAATGAATCCTGGTAAGAGTAAAGTTTTAGAATTTAAAATATCAAGTTAAGCAATTATATTTTCGTTGCTATATGGGATTAGTTTAATAATTGTGTTAACTATGGAAAAATCAGTGTTACTGAATTAAGATATGAGGTTATCTCATGCAGAGGCGCAGAGTCGCAGAGAGCAAAAACACCACAATATTTACAGAGTATCTTCAGGTTTTCGCATTCCCATAATAGCATAAATCATTGTTAATTTTTCCCGCCCACGTAGCTGCATTTTCTGCACTTTTTGAGTAGAAAAATGCAGATTAATTAGCTGAAATGTTGTTTCGCTAACTAAAATATTATAAGGATTTCCCTCTTCCATATTTTTATTGAGTTGTTCTAAACGAGAGGCAATATTTACGGCATCTCCTAATACAGACTAGTTCAATCTTTGAGACCCTCCAATACTGCCAGCAACTACTAGACCAGTATGAATGCCAATACCAATACTAATGGTAGGTTTTCCCTAGCTTCAGCTAGTCTTGCATCGTGATGGCTGGGTTCGATAAACAGAATATCAAAGCCAATAGCGGCGGGGGAAGCAGCTTCCAAAGTGGTTAATAATTGAGTATAGCGATCGCGTGCAAGTGGAAATTCTCCATACTGAGCCAAGGTAGCATCATCAATGCCAATTACAGCCAAGCGCGAATCCCAATTAGTAGGAACTAAAAAATGACGCACGTTGAATAATAAATTAAATCCTAATAACTCTAGAGGTTTCCAAGCGCCTATTTGCCATAATCCCAGGGATAACAGCGTAGTTAATATACCAGGAAACAATAAATGGTTTTCTAAAATGGAACGTTGGAAATAATTGGGAATATCCCTCAGAGATTTTCTCCAAGATGGAATCATCATTTCATCACATTAAATTAGGGAACCGCCAACTCATACAATTGTTTTTTCCCCAGAGGAGTCACCACAACAGCTTCTACTCTGCGGTTAGACAGGAAAGGAACAGTATGCCATTGACATCTGTTTTCTGCTCCTCCTGGCCAATTATCAGCAGGTTTACCGGATCAAATGTCATTGCTATCTACTGCATTCATCCCAGTGAAATGACTGGGCTAACAACTCAGAAGGTTAGTAGTCAGTAGTCATCTATTGGGGAAAAACTTTGATACTATCACCGGGGACAGATAATTGCACTCGTGCGCCTATTGGTAGGGGCATATCTGCTATGGTGCGAGCATGAATTTCTCTCCCAGAGGCAGTTTTTAAACAATAGAGATATTCGCGTCCTAAAAATCTCCGACTGTGGATAAATACAGGGGAATCAGTGGCAGCTTCTAATTTTAAGCCTTCCTGACGGATCATGATTTCGCCAGTATCATTTGTGTAGTTAACTGGTAACTCAAAATTACCTACTTCGGTTTCCCAGATGTTACCTTGACGACGGGCGGGAAGGAAGTTAGCCTGAGTTACAAATTCGGCGACAAATCTGGATGCGGGATGAGTGTAAATTTCTTCTGGTGTGTCTAGTTGTTCTAAGTGTCCTTGTTTCATGACTCCGACTAAATCGGAAATGGCTAGGGCTTCTTCTTGGTCATGGGTAACAAAAATGGCTGAAGTACCGGCGGCTTTGAGGATGTCTCGGATTTCTTCGCGCAACCGTAACCGGACTTGAATATCAAGGTTGCTGAGGGGTTCATCTAACAACATGAGTTGGGGTTGGGGTGCTAGGGCGCGGGCGAGGGCGACTCGTTGCTGCTGTCCACCTGATAGTTCGTAAGGATAACGCTTTTCTAAACCTTGGAGGTTGACTAGTTCAATGACTTCGCTGATCCTTTTTTGGATTTGCTGTTTTGTGGCGTTTTTTAACCCAAAGGCGACATTTTCGGCGACGTTTAAATGGGGAAACAGGGCGTAGTCTTGAAAAACAATTCCAATGTCTCTCTGTTCGGCTGGGAGGGAAAGAGAACCCTGGCAAACTATTTTACCGCCAATTTCAATTTTTCCTGATTGCAGGTTCTCAAAGCCCGCGATCATTCGCAACAGCGTGGTTTTACCGCAACCAGATGGGCCAAGCAATCCCAATATATCCCCTTGTTGCAATGTGAGGGATATGTTATCAACGGCGGGGGCAACATTTGGGGAAAACTGCTTGGTGACATTCTGTAATTGGACAATTGCTTGTTGCATGGTAGATAAGAAAAGAAAGAAGGCGGTGAGTGAGTAAATTAAAATTTGGCTGGAATTTCTGCTTTGGGTGTGATTTTTTCTTTTTTGACGTTTTCTTGAGATAGCACTAATAAGGTTGAACCCATAGAAACCAGTAGCATGGCTAGGGAGGAGGCGGCTGCATCGGCAAAGTCTACGTTTTCTGTGGCTTGCCAAATTTGTGTGGCTAAGGTGTTGAAGCCTATGGGTGCTAGTAGCATTGTGGCTGGTAGTTCTTTGATGGCTGTGAGAAAGACCAAGACTGCACCACTGATTACTCCAGGTCTGACGAGGGGTAAAGTGATTTCTCTGAGGGTTTGCCAAGCATTTCTACCTAAGCTGCGTGCTGATTCTTCTAGCTGAGGATTGACTTGTAATAGGCTGGTGCGGACTGCTCCTACTGATTGGGGCAGAAATAAGACTAAATAGGCAAATACCAGCATGGGCAATGTTTGATATAGGAATGGCAAGTAGTTAGCACCAAAAAAGACTAATGATAAGGCTACTACAATTCCTGGTACGCCAAAACTAATGTAAGAGCAGCGTTCAATGATGGCGCTGATTTTGGTGGGGAATCTGACTGATAAAATTGCTACGGGTAAGGCAAAGACGGTGGCGGCGATCGCAGCTAATGCAGAGGCTGAAACTGAGTTGAGTATACTGGGTATCAAGTTGGGAAAGCTGTAACCAGTGTTGAGTCCCCGAATCAGCCAAAATAAGGTAATGCCTACTGGTAACACTAAACCGAAGCTAGTGATCAGGAAGCAAAAACTCAGCGCTGGCCATTTCCACATTCCTAATTTAACAATTTTCGGCGGACGCAATGAGGCGGAACCACGACTGTAATATGCAGCGCGCGATCGCACTCGATACTCTAGCCATAAAATTAACAATACCAGTGTCACCAACATCAAAGATAACACTGCGGCTGTGTTGCGGTTAAAACTAGCTTTATATTGGATAAAAATTACCCGCGTAAAGGCATCAAATCGCATCAGCGAAGGTGTGCCAAAGTCCCGCAATGAATACAAAGCAACTAATAAACTCCCAGCAATCATGGATGGTTTTAGCTGTGGTAAAACTACTTTAAAAAAGGTTTCTTTACTGCTATAACCCAAACTGCGGCCAGCTTCTTCTATAGAAGGATCTATACCTTGTAAACCAGAACGGACACTTAATAATAAATAAGGGTAAGTAAACAAGGTGATTGCTAACACAGCCCCTGGAAAACCATAAATTGAAGGTAATTCTTCTACCCCCAAAGGTTGGAGCAATAACTGTAAAAAACTCCCCCTTGGTGCTAAGGCGGCAATTAACGCAAAACTACCCACATAGCTAGGAACAGCTAAAGGTAAAGTTGTGGCGATTAACCAAAATTTACGTGCAGGTAAGTCTGTCCGCACAGTTAAAAAAGCTAATGGTACAGCAATCAGTGTGGAAAATAAAGTTACTGTTGCCGCCATCGCCGCACTATTAAAGAACACCGTGATATTACGGGGACGAGAAATTAATGCCCAGAACTCATCCCCACCAATACCCACTGCACGGATCACTAAGTATAGTAATGGCAGGGTAATAGCCACTGCTACTACCGCCGCCGCTAAAATTAGAAATAATGGAGGGCGAACCGATGATTTCAACTCTTATAAAACTCCTGCCTGTTGTAGCAATTCTAACGTTCCTGGCAGATCATGCAAGTTTGTCAGGTTAACGTTGGGTGTCTTAATCTGACTTAATGGTACTTGATTTACTGGTCCTGCTACTCCTGAAACGACAGGATATTCATTGGTTTCTTTAGCAAAGAATGCTTGTGAACTTGGTCTGAGTAGGTAGGCTATAAATCTTTCTGCGTCTGCTTTTTGCTTGGTGGAACTTGTAATTGCTACACCAGCAATATTCATCATTGAGGCTGCGTCTTGATTGGTGTAGTGAGCCGCCACCGGGAAATTAGCATTAGTTTTTTTGAAGTTACCTAAATAGTAATTATTTACCAAACCGATTTGAGTTTCTCCCCGTCCTAGAGCTTCGACAATTGTAGTATTATTGCGGTAAACTTTAGTACCATTGGCTTTCATAGCTCGCAGCCATTGCAGAGTTCTAGGTTCTCCCTCTAGTACCCGCATGGCAGTAACAAATGACTGAAATGAGCCGTTAGTTGGGGCCCAAGCAACTCTACCGCGCCATTGGGGTCTGGTTAAGTCCCAGATGGACTTAGGTAGTTCCTCTTTTTTAACTAAGTTTGTGTTGTAATTAAGGACACGCGCACGTCCAGAAATACCTACCCAATGTCCTTGAGGAGAGCGAAAGCGCGCATCTACTTGGTTGAGCAGATTCGGTGAAATTGCCTGTGTGAGATTCCGTCGTTGTAGCAACCCTAAAGCCCCTGCATCTTGAGCAAAGTACAAGTCGGCACGGGTGTTTCTACCTTCTTCCACTAGGGCGATCGCTAACTCAGCAGTATCACCATAACGCACTTGGATATTCATTCCCAAGTCTTTTTCTGCTTGTTTTAGTAGTGGTGAAATCAATTTTTCTCCTCTACCCGAATAGATAGTTAGAGTTCTGGTTTGTGCATTTACACTGACACCAATGCCGGAACTCAACATGAAAGCCAAAGCTCCAGCTGTAACTTTTGCTAATGGTAAAGTTTTTAGTTTAAGAGTTTGCATTTTTCTTTAACGGTAAAATTTAGCGATAGTTTTCACTATCTTTAAGATTTATCATTAAGTGGTACTGGTAAGCAAGAAAACTTCTCATTTTTATTTTCCTTGCATTACCTTACCACCAGAAGTGTTGATAACAGCTTAGATAACTGCTACTTCCTGCAATAATTTCAGTGTGTTATCCAAATCGTTCAAATTACTCAAATCAATTTTTTCATCTTGTTGACGAATTTCATTGAGTGATTTCAAGTTTCCTTGGGGAGCAACTCCAGAAGCTAGAGGATACTCAAAGGTTTCATTAGCAAAGTAGTTTTGAGCATCTTCACTAAGCAAAAATTCAGTAAATCTTTGAGCAATATTCGGATTCTTGGCACTATCTAGAATTGCCACCCCAGCGACATTAACTAAAGACCCAATATCTTGAGTGAAATGATGCGCCACGGGGACATCAGGACTATCTTCTTTGATGCGTTCCAGATAATAGTGATTCACAAATCCTACAGCTATCTCACCACGGCTTAAAGCTTCTACTATTGATGTATTGTTGGGATAAACTTTGGGTTCATTCGCTTTAATACCTTCTAACCATTCCTTAGCTCTCTCCTCTCCTTCCACTACTCTTAAGCTTGTCACGAAGGATTGAAAGGAACCATTTGTAGGGGCCCAAGCAATTTTACCTTTCCATTTCGGGTCAGTAAAATCAAAAATCGATGATGTTAATTCCTCGGCTTTAACTAAATTGGTGTTGTAATCTACTGTACGCACTCTACCCGTAATCCCTACCCATTCTCCTTCTGGAGAACGGTAAGCCGCATCTACTTTATCCACCAGTGAACTGGGTAACTGTGCGGTTCTTCCAGCTTTTTGCAACGCTCCTAAAGCGCCTGCATCTTGACCAAAAAACACATCTGCGGGACTATTTGCGCCTTCTTCCAAAATAGCTGCTGCTAATTCTGCCGTATCACCATAACGGACTTGAATTTTAGCATTAGTTTGTTCTTCAAACTGCTTAATTAATTCACCAATTAATTTCTCATTGCGTCCTGAGTAAATTACTAATCCTGCTTCTAACTCTGTAGTTGCTGTTGTGGGAGTTGGAATTGTAGTAGTTGGATTAGAATTAGGTTCACAAGCAACTGCTAGTCCACCACTAACAGTTGCTATTCCGACTAAATAAACAAATTGACGACGTTTCATACCTTTCTCCGAACAAAAAAAATTGATATCAACATTTGTTTTGCAATGTTGACGAAAAAATACAGCTAAGTCACCACTAATAAATAATTTTTACCTTCCTGTTAATCAGATTAACAATTAGTCATTCTATGCTAATGTGCCATTTTTTGTTCAAATTTATTGACAAAAATTATAAGTTGAGTTTTTATATTTATATGATAGTAATTTTCATTAAATCAGAAAAATTACTTAAAAGCAATCAGATTTAGATAGTAATTATTCTTGTCTAAACTCAGAAGTGTTGAATGTTAAGAAAGAGGTGATAAAAATAACCCAAAATATGGTAA